>JBDKGQ010000081.1:0-5513 GCA_039798145.1 Bacteroidota bacterium | reverse complement strand
GAAGTAGCTTTATCACGTTTGATATGTTGCTCACGCGTTTGTAATGCCATACGTAAAGCAGGCTTACCAGCAGCATCTAAACTTAATCCGATAATTCTTCCTGGAATATCACGCTTATAATCTTCTTTCGTTGCAAAAAATGCTGCATGAGGTCCGCCATAACCCATCGGAACTCCGAAGCGCTGTGAATTTCCAACCACAACATCAGCACCCCACTCACCTGGAGGCGTTAACATCACTAACGATAGAATATCAGCAGCAACCACTACACGAATATCCTTCGTTTTACACTTCGCTGTGAAACCGCTGTAATCGTTGATTACCCCACTCTTTCCTGGATATTGTAATATTACTCCGTAGAAATCATCATCAAAACTAAACGAAGCATAATCGCCAATTTCTAATTCAATTCCTAAAGGTTCCGCACGTGTTTTTAATACATCTATCGTTTGAGGAAAAACTTCATCAGACACAAAGAACTTCACTGCATTATTCTTCACCTTATCCTTACTTCTTGTGTGGAACAACATCGTCATTCCTTCTGCTGCTGCAGTAGCCTCATCTAATAAAGATGCATTTGCCATTGGCAATCCTGTTAAATCAGAAACAATCGTTTGATAATTTAACAAAGCCTCTAAACGACCTTGAGCGATCTCAGCCTGATAAGGAGTATAAGCGGTATACCAACCTGGATTTTCAAAAATATTTCTTAAAATAACCGGAGGAGTGATGGTACCATAATAACCTAATCCGATGTACGAACGAAACATTTTATTCTTCGCTGCTACCTTTCTCAGGTCATTGATATAAGTTGTTTCATCAACAGCTTCGCCGATTGATAAATCCTTCGACAAACGAATGTCAGACGGGATAGTTTGATTAATCAATTCATTAATAGAAGCAACTCCTATTGCTTTTAACATTTCTGCTGTTTCCTGGTGACCAGGTCCGATATGGCGATCGGAAAATGAATAAAGTGACATATGGCGTAATTAAGGTTGCAAATTTATAAAATGCTTATCTGAAATTTGATGTTTAATGGCTCGAAATGCAAAATAATTGATAATTAAATTGACTGATTTTCAGCTATCAGAGGAATAACCCCAAATCAGTGTGATTTGTTTTGTGATTTATTAAAAATACATGGCTGAAAACTTCTTCGAATTCTGATTTATTTGTCCAATATCTCATTACCATTTAAGTAGTTTTGATTACTATGAAAAAGGTCCTTTATACATTAGCGACTGCCTGCCTGATGGTATTATTCTTTACCAGCACAGCAAACTGTCAGCAAAAAATCCAATTACTAAACGGAAAAACTATTTACCCCACTTCGTATTCAATTGGGGAGATGTTTGTCAATTATAAACTAGAAGGCGACAATCCTAAGAAGTTAAGATTGGTAGATAAATATGATGTTTTTTCTGTGACTGATGCAGAAAACAAAGAAGAAGTTTTATACAAGCCAGTAGATAGTCTTGATTTTTCTGTAGAAGATGCCCGTTTGTATATGGATGGTGAAAATGCGGCAAGGACTAACTTCAATAAGCCGGGGGTTAGAATTTCTGCTGCGGGTGTTGGATTAGCCTCCGGAGTTTTAAGTTTCTATTCGCTTCCAATTCCATTCTTTTATGGAATTGCGATTACCCAGAGAAATCCAAAGAAAATTCAGATTCCAGAAGAGTTCAAAAACATGGAAAATAACGAAGCATTTCGCTTTGGATACAACAGAGAGGCAAGAAATATTAAAATGAAGCAAAGTTTAAAATACGGATATATCAGCCTTGGAGTTAGCCTTGCAACGTTATTGTTGATTGTAAAATAGCCTTGAATGTTTAATGGCAGATCGTTTCATCATTTAACGCTTGCCGTTACTGCATTACTATTCTTTTTATCCTCTATAACGCTTCTCTTTTCCACCGAATTAATTGCCTTGTCATTGGCAGTATTTATTGGAACATTTTTCATCTATCGATTGTCGGTTTGGATACCTGTTATTAGAAATAAAATTCCTTTATTGAGCTTTTATGAAAAACCAAATAAGAGCGAGTTTATCCTTTATATAATACTTATTTTAAGCTGCTGCTATTGCTTAAGCATGGATGTAATTATCCTGTTTGGCGGATGGGGATTCATATCTGCGCTGTATTTTACCAATTTTAAATTTGGGACATTTGAGTTAAAAGGATTAAGGTCTATTCCATTAATTAAAACGGTACTGTTAGCATTCATGTGGACAATCATCGGTAACATTTTTTCTCTAAAAAACGGGGTACTCACCAACACCCATCTGATAAATTTCATCATTAGGTTTACTATTATTTTTCTCATTTGCTTGGGTGTCGACTTGCGAGATATTGAAAAAGATAATCGTGCGGGAACTACTACACTTGCGACTTATCTCGGATTTAATACACTCAAAACATTAATGCTTCTTGTTAATACTATTCTTTTGATATTCTTGTTTAATTATAGCTCAGCAAGTCAAATTGATTTATTTATTAGCGGAATGCTATTTTTAATCCTACTGAGAATTAAAATAAATCAACGTCAGCGAACGTTTACTTTACTGTTGGATGGTACATTATTCCTCTATTCTTTGCTAAACTTTATTGCCACTTATATTCGATTCTGCTAACTTTGTACAATGAAATTAAAATCAGTTGCTGTCTTTATTGTTTTCCTACTCATAGGACATGCGAATTGCTTTGCATTTGAAAATCCCAATCCGATATTTGGCAAAAACAAAGACAAAAAAAAAGTAAAACCTTTTTTTCAATTTGACAATTACTATTCTTTTATTGGCAATGAAAAAGCAGATGTTTTTGGATTTAAAGCGGGTGTGGAAGTAAATCAAAAATGGAGATTTGGAGCAGGCTATAACAAGATTAAATCTGATATCATTGAATGGAAAGTACTTCCTGAAGAAGAAAAACCTTATTGGCCAACGGGAAATATTGTAAAGAGTCAGTTGTACCTCAACTATTACCCACTCTTAGCCGAATACGTTTTTTATAATAAAGATCCATGGCAAGCCTCTATTCCATTTACAGTTGGTTATGGGAACTCCTACTTCAGCTATTACGATGTAAACAACAACAAGCGCAAAATATTTGACCATTCCATATTAATTACAGAATTAGGTGTAACCGGTCAGGTAAAAGTTTTTAAATGGATTGGATTAGGCGCAGGTGTAGGTTATCGTTACCTTCTGATGAATAACCCAGATATTGAGACCAAGGTTAGCTCGCCCGTTTATACAATTCGAATTAAGATTTTTCCAGGCGCATTAATTAAAACATTTTTTCCCAACTTAAGTGGTGAGTGGTAACTACCATCTTCAACAATTCTTATCTTTGATACATGAATAATTTAAGCTTCGATGATATTTATATGGACCTTGCCCAAAACTTATCACGCAAATCGCATTGTGTGAAAGCAAAGGTAGGAGCCGTCATTTCAAAAGATACCCGTATCGTTTCGCTCGGATATAATGGTCCGCCAGCGGGCACGCATAATTGCGATCAGGAATGGCCGCAAGACGGATGTGCGAGAGATAGAAAAGGCGGATGTTCGTTAGCGTTACATGCCGAGGCAAACGCTATTTTATATGCTTCCAAAAATCAAATTACAATGGAAGGTTCTACGCTGTACGTTACATTGTCGCCTTGCTTAGCCTGCGCAAAAATCATTTACACTACAGGAATTAAAAAAGTTATTTATTTAGAATCCTATGCTGCTTTTAAAGGAATTGATATCGAAGAAGGCGTAGAATTCCTCAAAAAATTTGGTGTTTCCGTTGAACAATATCAACGATCATAAAATGAACGAACAAAGAAATTCGAAATCACGTTCCGTATTCTTATTCGGAATAGCATTGGCCTTAGGTGTTTATATTGGTGATAAATTAGGCTCTATTACAGTATTAAACTCCGAAAATAAAATTGACGAAGTATTACAGCATATCAATTCTAATTATGTTGATACTTTAAATCTTACGGAAGTTCAAGATAAAGCAATCTCATCGCTGTTAGGTGAACTTGATCCTCACTCAAGTTATATTCCTGCATCAGAATTAAAAGCAGTTAATGAAGATTTAGATGGCAACTTCGAAGGAATTGGCGTTGAATTTAGAATTTTAAATGATACTGTTATTGTATTGCATGTAATTGAAAATGGTCCTAGTGAAAAAGCAGGATTACATGACGGAGATCGTATTGTTAAAGTGAACGATAAAAACATTGCGGGAATCAAAATCACTAATAGTGATGTAATTAAATTGCTTAAGGGCGAAGGAGGAACAAAAGTGAATGTAACAGTTTATCGTAAAGCAATTGGCAAATCGTTAAGCTATAAAATTACAAGAGGTAAAATCCCTATTCATAGTATAACGACTTCGTATATGTGCAATCGCGATGTAGGTTATATTTTAGTTGATCGATTTGCAGCGAACACAACAGATGAGTTCCACGAAGCTGCTGAAAAATTGCTGAAAGCCGGAATGAAAAAACTAATTATCGACGTAAGAAATAATCCTGGTGGATATTTAGAAACGGCGGTAGACATGATTGATGAAATTATTGGTGGAGAAAAATTAGTTGTTTATACAGAAGGAAATCATCGAAGCAAACAAGAATATAAAACTTCTAAATCTGGCATGTTAGAAGATATTAAAATTGCGGTTCTTATAAATGAAAACTCAGCCTCAGCTGCCGAAATTTTAGCAGGCGCATTACAAGATTGGGATCGAGCTGATATCATCGGACGAAGAAGCTTTGGTAAAGGATTAGTACAGGAACAGCAAAACATTAGCGATGGCTCAGCAATTCGCTTAACCGTTGCACGCTATTACATACCTTCGGGAAGATGCATTCAGAAACCATATATCAAGGGAGATAAATCGTATTTTGAAGATACTTACGACCGAGAATTAAATGGAGAGTTGTTTTCTGCAGACAGTATTAAAATCGATAAGAAAAAATCTTACAAAACAGCTAGCGGCAGACCAGTTTATGGTGGTGGTGGAATTATCCCTGACTTTTTTGTACCGTTGGATACAAGCAGTAACAGTGTATACTTGAATAAACTTTTCGCATTAAATATCTTCAGTGATTTTTGTTATAACTATGCAGATAACAATATGGCGAAACTAAAAAGTTATCAATCTGCTGCTGACTTCTCTGCGAAATACAATGTGGATGATAAGTTAATGAATGAATTCACACAGTTTGCAAGTAAGCAAGGAGTGCAATTAGATCAAGCTGGATACAATAAAAGTAAGAAGGAAATTGCCAAGCAAATGAAAGCAACCTTTGCTCGCATTGCATGGAATGATGAAGGGCTTTACAGAGTAGTCAATCAAAGTGACCCAACGTACTTAAAAGCTATTTATTTGTTTCAATGAAGTGGCTTAATAAAATAACAGCCTCTCCAATATTATTTACGCTTTTAATTGCGCTAACAAGAATTCCTTTTTTATTTTTCGGATATGGCTCTGAAGAAGACGCATGGGC
>JBDKGQ010000080.1:0-5544 GCA_039798145.1 Bacteroidota bacterium | reverse complement strand
GTCTTAGGTGAATCTGATCAGGTCTTATTTACTAATAAAGGATTTTGCTTTCGAGTGATAGAACGCAAAGATGTATCATTTAAAAGAGAAAAAGAAAGTGAAGAACGTGAGCGTGAAGAAGAGCGAGAGAAAAACAAGCCTGCTGAATATTGCAATGTGTTTTTTCAATTTGAAGATGCTAACTCAAATTGCCAGCTGATAGCATCAAAAAAGAGAAGTGATTACTTTACTTTTTTATCCTCTATCAACGATTCGATATTTGGTATTAAAGCAGATGCTTATGAAGAGTTTGTTTATCAGAATTTGTACCCTGGAATCGACTTAGTATGTACAGTAGATGCTAATCGAAGAGGATTTGAATATTCACTTCATGTAGCGGCGGGAGCTGATGTATCTAAATTCAAAATGAAAATCAATGGTGATTATAAAAGAATAGTTGATAGCCGTGATGGATCAGTAGTAATTAAAACAAAATTTGGAGTGATTACGCAAACAGCACCATTCACGTATTATCAAAATGGTGGTGATATTAAGAGCGCATTTAATGTCAATGATGATTTACTTTCATTTGTTTTTCCCGAAGGATATGATCATACTAAATCGATTGTTATTGACCCTTTTGTAAATACTAATCTAAATGCCCTATCACTTACTAAAATCGGATTTGATGTAGATTATGATTATGCTGGGAATGTCTATGTTTTTGGAGGCGGTGATGTTACAGCTAGTACAACACCATTCAAAGTAGCGAAATACAGTAGTACTGGTTCATTGTTATGGACATTTATAGGTTCTGTTGCTGCGCAAAGCTGGACAAGTATAGGAGGTGGGTTTGGTACAATGAGTATTCCGGGTAATTTCCTTGTCGATAAAGTAAATTTCAAAACTTATTTAATTGAAGGTGCAAATGTCAACGGTGCTCGAATGATTCGAATTGACCAGAGTGGACTATATGATAATTTTATTTCTAATCAGAATCCTTCTTTTCAAGAGGCATGGGATATGGCTTTCAATTGTACTAACGGACAAATTTATGCATGTGGGGGAGGTACGAACTCAAATATTAATTTTGGTATTGTAGATCCCATATCAGGTAATGTTGCATCAAGTAATATTACAGGTGATCCAAATGCCTATCAAGATATCGTGAATGTTGTAAATGATTTTAATGGTAATGTGTTTGTAGTCTTTGCAGCTGGTATTGCTGTTTCTGTCGACAATCATATTTTTCGTTTAAATGGTGCATTAAATTCTTTTGTATGGACGGCTCAATTACCAATTTACTCATTGATAGAAGCGGCGAATAAACCATTGTCAGGGTTTAGCAGTAATGGCGCAAACGTATTAGCAGTAAATAATAGTTATCTCTTTTATTCCGAAGGAAGTTACATTCAGGCATTCGATAAAAACACAGGCGCCGCTGTAGGTAGTCCTTATATGCTAGGTAAAGGTTCATTAGATGGAACAGGAATAGCTGTCGATAATTGTAATAACATTTATATTGGTGGATTAGGAAGTATTTTAGTTTATAATTTTAATGGAGCGACATTTTCGTCATTAGGTACGATTCCATTAGGAGGTGCTTTAGCTACCAACAGAGTGTACGATGTTAAGTATGATTTCAGTGGAAATTTATTATATGTTAGCGGTGATAATTTTGTTGGAACATATGCTGCAACACAGAGTATCCCATGTAATGGATTATCAGTAACAACTACAGGTGGATGCACAGGAAATGCTACTGCAACGGTTACCACCAATCTAACTGGATTCACACTTGAATATATTTGGTCCAACTCATCAGGTGTAGTGGTGGCTTCAACAACAACAACAGCATTGACTAATACAATTTCATCGTTACCAAGTGGAACTTATAATGTAACGGTACAGATTAATCCTATTTGTGGTGGTCCGTCTTCAACAGCAACTGTAGTCGTTTCGTCGAGTGGCGGATTTACGGCTTCTTTATTATCAAATACTCCGGCAAGTTGTTCAACAGCAAGCAATGGTTCGTTGACAGTAGGTAATTTAACAGGGGGGACTAGTCCTTTTACTTATTCGTGGAATACAACGCCTGTTCAAACTACACCAACAGCGACTAATTTACTTCCTGGTAACTATACATGCATAGTAACAGATGCAATTGGGTGTACTTATGCAGTTACATCTACAGTTGCAGCAGGAGCGGGATTTACTGCTAGTGTTCTTGCAAATAATCCAGCAAGTTGTACAACAGCCTCGAATGGATCTGTTTCCGTTGGGAATTTAGTTGGAGGAACCACGCCATTTACCTACGCATGGAATACAACACCTTCGCAAACAAGTGCAACAGCAACAGGGTTAATCCCTGGTAGTTATACTTGTACAATAACGGATGCAAATGGATGTACATATGCAGTTACTTCAATTATAGCAGCAGGAACAGGATTTACTTCATCTATCACATCTAATAATTCTGCACTCTGCAATAATTCAGCTACTGGTTCTGCAGGTGTTGGGAATTTTGTTGGTGGTCAAGCCCCTTACAACTACTCATGGAATTCATCACCAGTTCAAACATCTGCTATAGCGATTAATTTACCTGCTGGAAATTATACTTGTTTGATTACAGATGCTAATTCGTGTACTTATTCTGTCAATACTACAATTAATCAACCAACCGCGTTATCAGTAAGCTCACAGGTAACTCAACCTATTTGTAATAATCCTGCTTCTTATGGATCAATTACTTTATCACCTAGTGGAGCAACACCACCGTATAATTATAGTTGGTCTCCATCAGGTGGATCATCAAGTATCGCTAATAATTTAATTCCTAATAATTATACTTGTATTGTATCAGATGCAAATGCATGTACCTCTGTACAAAATTTTGTGATTGTATATCCACCAGCAATTATTGCCAATACAATTTCAACTTCTACTATTTGCAATGGCTCCTCTGATGGTTCTGCAACTACATCGGTTCAAAGTGGTGGAACAGCACCTTATTCTTATTCATGGATGCCAGGAAATTTAAATGGTTCAACGATAAATAATATTAGTGCAGGAACCTATACTGTTATGGTGACGGATGTCAATGGATGTACTGGAAATTCAAGTGTGTTAGTATCTCAACCCAATCCGCTTATTGCAACTGCAACAACATCTTCTCCATCTGTTTGTATTGGAGGTAATGTAACGCTATCAGCAAATGGAGGAAATAGCTATCAGTGGTCAAATGGTGCCACCTCGCAAAGTACTATTGTCACGTTAAATCAAAGTCAAACATTTACAGTAACTGCAACAGATATTTCTGGATGTACGGGCGTTGCTAATATTACAATCAATATTGATCCATTTCCGGTGGCCGCATTTATTTCGGATACTGCATGTTTAAAAACAGCGACAAATTTCACGAATCAATCTACTATAACAGTTGGTTCAATTAGTAATTACACTTGGGACTTTGGTGATGGCGGTGTTTCAACGAATTATAACCCAACTCATATTTATGCCACAACTGGAAATCACCTAGCAACACTAATTGCCACAAGTAATAAAGGATGTATCGATACGATAACAGGAAATGTTTATGTTCGTCAATTACCTGTACCAGATTTAACAGCTGATATCATGGCTGGTTGTCCACCGTTAGCGGTTAATTTTGCTGATCAATCTACAACTCCTGAAGGTGTAATTACATCGGCCTTTTGGCAATTTGGAAATGGATTTAATATTTTCGGAAGTAACTTAAATACTATTTATGACCAATCAGGCTTATACAATGTTACGCTAACATCTACAACCAACTTCGGATGTAAAAAAGATTCTGTGTTTACCAATTATATTTTCGTATATCCAGAACCGATAGCCGATTATACAACTCTTCCTGATAATCCTTCCTACTTTATTCCGCAGTTAGAATTTTATGATCGATCTATCAGCGCTACTAAGTGGTCATGGGATTTCGATGATGGGTCTTTTGATGTATCTCAAAATCCTGTGCATATTTTTGCTGATACAGGAGTATATTACGTTCAATTGGCAATTGAAAACACTTATGGATGTGTAGATACCGTTGTTAAGAGATTTGAATTTAAAGATGATTTTTCATTCTGGATTCCATTATCATTTAGTCCGAATAACGATGGTAAAAATGATGTGTTCAAAGTTTACGGATTTAACTTCAGTGATTTTGAAATCGAAATTCGTAACCGATGGGGACAACTGGTTTATCAATCAAACGATAAAGAAGAAGGATGGAATGGGAAGTATAATGATAAGGATTGTCCAGAAGCAGTTTATGTTTATAAATTGAAGTTTAAAGATGTATTTAACAAAGGACATGAAAACACAGGTCGTGTTGTGATTATTCGATAGTTATGAAAAGAGTTAGCTTGCTGATCTGTTTATTATTCTTTTCTTTTTATTCAAATGCGCAACAAATTCCCAATTCCGTTTGCTTTTATTATAACTGGTACGGGAGTAAATCGATTGATGGCGATAATTATCATTGGAAACATCCGGTGATGCCAGAAAATGATAAGGATACAACAAATAAACTATTTCCAGGTAATGGTGATATTGGTGCGAATTATTTTCCTGAGTTAGGTGAGTATTCGAGTGCTGATTCGATGGTAGTGAAAACACATATGCAACAATTGGCGAAAGCGGGATTTAGCATTGTCGCTGTAACATGGCTTGGTGAATCGGATTATACCTATAAGAGTCTTCCTTTAATTTTCAAATATGCTGCTCAATCAAATTTAAAAGTTTGTTTTCAGATTGAACCTTGTGTCCGAAAAACAGCAATGATGACGGTCCAGCAAATGATTTTTATTATTAATCAATTTGGAAATGAGAAGTCATTTTATCGTGATGAAAGAACTAAAAAGCCATTATTCTTTGTGTATGATTCTTATATGATTGATGCTGTAGAATGGAATAAGGTTTTGGGGAATAATTCCGATGAACTTATTTTTCGTAAAACAAAATACGACTCAGATGTAATCGGTTTATTTTGCTGGAAAGAGGATACTGCATTTTTTCAGAAGGCAGGTTTTGATGGAATGTATACTTATTTTGCAAGTCGTGGCTTTACTTATGGAGCCAATCCCGATAATTGGAATTATTTAAACGCCTTTGCTAAGAATAACAATTTAAAATTCATTCCTTCTGTTGGGCCAGGATATAATGACAATCGCATCCGACCATGGAATAAAAAGAATACAAAAGATAGGGAAAAGGGTAGGTATTATGATCGCTTTTTTGAGGATGCTATCAAATGTAAACTCGATTGGATAGCAGTAACCTCCTTCAACGAATGGCATGAAGGTACACAAATAGAACCCGCTCAATCATACCAGTTTAAAGATGCCATTTATCTGGATTATGAAGGTATGCCCAATGATTATTATATAACTAGGACAAAATATTGGTTGAATAATTGGAATCTTTCGAAGATTAAATAAAATTTTTTATTTTAGAAGTATGAAAATACGAGATATTAAAATTTTCCTTGCAGTTATACTTTTACTCTGCTTAATTCCGTTCCCTTACAGC
>JBDKGQ010000079.1:0-5652 GCA_039798145.1 Bacteroidota bacterium | reverse complement strand
ATAAATCCGAAGAATAAAATGTACTTGTAATCAGGATTCAAATTTAATTTCGAATATGATTCTTCTTTCGTTGATTTATCTCCGTAATGGTCATACACTGGGTGTGGCGACATTAAACATTTTGCGGAGGTAAATGCAGCCATTTCATGCTTCACCTGATTAGATAGGGTGATAAAACCACTACATCCATTCACAAAATACTTTGATAATAACGTATCGCCTATCCGTTTTTCATGAGGGATTAAATTATCTATGAAGCCGACAATTTTTATTTTAGATCCAAGTAGGCGAGCTACACTTCCTAATGCTGGTCCCATGAAAGGAATCCAAAAGCGAAGCAATACTAAATCAGGGTTTTGTTTACGAATATAACTCGCAGTACTAATCCATGAAAATGGATTGATTGAGCTGATTAATCGAGTAATTTTAAGATTGGATGGTGCTGCGTCGGAAGTGAACTGCGTTTTACCTGGGAATAAAAATCCGGGATATTGCGTCGTGAAATTGACAATCTCAATCTGATGTCCTGCTTCTTGAAGCGCAATGGCCATTCGTTCATTAAACGTAGCAATTCCACCTCTGAAAGGGTGGGCTGGACCTACAATGATGATCTTCTTCGATTCCATAACAGTCCGCCTATCCGCAATTATAAGTTAGCGGTACTTTGAATTAAATAAGTGTTGCGCTCTGTGCTATTTCGTCCGATTAACTCACTGATAAATCCCGCTAAGAATAACTGTGTTCCGATAATCATACACGTCAATGAAATATAAAACGAAGGTCTTTCTGTTAACAGACGAGCGGGTAAATTCATACTTACTGCATAAAGTTTCGAAGCGCCTAGATAGGCTGATAAAACAAATCCTGCAACAAACATCAAGGTGCCAACTAATCCGAAGAAATGCATAGGACGTTTGCCAAAACGAGATACAAACATGATAGAAAGTAAATCAAGGAATCCGTTTACAAATCGTTCTAAGCCAAACTTCGTTACACCATACTTTCTTGCTCTGTGTTCTACTGCTTTTTCAGTAATCTTCGAGAAGCCTGCCCACTTGGCAATCACTGGAATGTAGCGATGCATTTCGCCATATACTTCAATGCTCTTTACAACTTCATAACGATAAGCTTTTAATCCGCAGTTGAAATCATGTAGGTTATTGATGCCCGACATTTTACGGGTTGCATAGTTGAATAGCTTCGTCGGAATAGTTTTAGAAATCGGATCATAGCGCTTTTGCTTCCATCCAGAAACTAAATCGTAACCATCATGTGTAATCATGTGGTATAGTGAAGGAATTTCATCAGGACTATCTTGTAAGTCAGCATCCATCGTAATAACTACACGTCCAGAAGCTGCTTCAAAACCTTTTTGTAACGCTGCCGACTTACCGTAATTACGATTAAATCGAATTCCTTTCATGCAGGTATTGTTAGCGGCTAGTTTAGCAACAACTTCCCAGGAGTTATCCTTACTACCATCATCTACAAATATCACTTCGTAATTATAGCCATGAGCTGTAACCACTTTTTCGATCCAAGCGGCTAATTCTGGCAATGATTCATCTTCATTAAAGAGAGGAATGATAACCGATAAATCAAGACTTGCTTTCGACATGCGCAATAGGATTAAGACGTTTTAATTTGAAAGAAAGAAGTAGTGCGAAAAAGGCTCCACCTGCTAACTTGTTAAAATACTCTTTAAATAGAATGGATGACAAAGTAGAATTTTTTATTTCATCAATCATTCTGTCTTCGTAAGCTTCATAACCTTGTCCCAGTACCTGATACATTTCCTTCTTCGAAAGTGATAGCTCTTTCAAGTATATCTGAATATAATCGCTTACGAGGTCAGGGTAAATAATTTTTCCAAAAATGTAGACTAGTAGTACATAAAGAACTCCGTAGCTTGAGATGACCAACATTTGAGCTTTAAAGGCTCCCCAATAGGTGATAGCGCCTCTGAGAAAATTCTCACGTAGCATTTTTGTAGCTACATACATAAATACAAGAGGAATCCATGAAAAGTAAAATGATGCGGTACCTAGTGGGAATATGTTAAAGATCCAAAGTAGGAATGTTATGGCAAACATGACCAGGCCGCATATTGCACCGTAGTTAAATAAATGGGTAAAGGGCGAAGGTTTGTTTTCGTTCATCGTTACAAATTTAATGGAAATAACCAAGTGGAAACAGGGAATATTACTGAGTTAAAAACACCCCTTTTTTAATAAAAAATGGGGCAAGCTACTTACATCGCACCGCTCAACCACTTATCCTTGCTACCTTCCGGTCCTGGGGAGGTTCGAGGGAGCTGGTCGTATAAGACTTACCCCGAGGCAAAAGTAGAAATTTAAGGTCAGTGATAAAAATGAACTTGAATAAATTGTTAAATATTTTCAAATCGCGACTCTAAAACTCTGATTTGTAGTGGGTAATAAATTTGGGTGCAATCAATTTTTAACATTGTTATCGAGAATGAAAAAGGAATAAGGTCATTGTTTAATTTAGCAAAAAAAATCACCATATGAAATTCTTTATCGACACAGCAAATCTTGATCAAATCCGCGAAGCCTATGATTTAGGTGTATTAGACGGAGTAACTACTAATCCATCGTTAATGGCTAAAGAAGGCATTAAAGGAAAAGATGCTGTATTGAAGCATTACGTAGATATCTGCGAGATTGCAAAAGGTGGTGATGTGAGTGCAGAAGTAATTTCAACTGACTATGAAGGAATTATTCGTGAAGGGGAAGAGTTGGCAGAGTTACATCCACAGATTGTGGTGAAAGTACCAATGATTAAAGACGGTGTTAAAGCAATCCGTTATTTTTCAAATAAAGGAATCAAGACCAACTGTACATTGGTGTTTTCAGCAGGACAAGCATTATTAGCTGCTAAGGCAGGTGCTACGTATGTATCTCCTTTTATCGGACGTTTAGATGATATTTCATTTGATGGATTAGAGTTAATCGATCAGATTGTTCACATCTATCGTGAGTATGGATATGAAACGCAAGTATTAGCAGCAAGTATCCGTCACACAATGCATATCATTAAATGTGCAGAGGTGGGTGCTGATGTGGTTACGACTCCTTTACAGCCAATCTTAGATTTGTTAAAGCATCCGTTAACTGATTCTGGTTTAGCGAAGTTTTTAGCAGACGCTCAGAAGTTCGCATAATCTTATTGTTGGAAATATTACTTAAATTCTCAGATGAAATTGCGCAAGCGAATATTGTTGATGCTGCCCTTCTTTTTTGTGGGATGTGGTAGCAATGGAGAAGAAAGTAATGATTCAAGTCGACCTTCATTAAATATTCAAGCAACTAAGAACAAGGCGAAGGAAGCACTAGCATATTGTAAGTCTAAAAACTTCAATACTGATTTCTGTATTCTAATTGACATGAGTTTGCATTCTGGTGTAAACAGATTTTTAGTTTGGGATTTTAAAGGTGATAGCATCATGCATCGATTTTTAGTCGGACATGGTTGTGGTGATTCACCCTGGAGCAGTGATCAGTCGAAGGAAAATCCAGTATTTAGCAATGAAGATAATAGTCATTGTTCCTCATTGGGGAAATACAAAATCGGTGAGCGGGGCTATAGCAATTGGGGAGTGAACTTGAAATATGTTTTACACGGGTTAGAATCTTCGAATAGCAATGCATTAAAAAGAGTTATTGTTTTTCACTCGTGGGAAATGATTTCTGATGAAGAAGTTTATCCCGCAGGAACGCCAGAAGGATGGGGGTGTCCTGCAGTATCGAATAATAGTTTCAGGATCGTTGATCCATTGCTAAGAGCGAGTACAAAGCCAGTGTTGATGTGGATGTATAAGTGAAGTGATAAATTAATAATCTAAATATTTTTAATCGTTTCTTTTTAGATAGTAATAAGTCGTTGCGCCCGAACTATCTTTTTTAGGATTATTCAATTTTTCAATTAAAAATGTTAGTTTAGATTTTTAGAAAAATCTTAATATTAAAAAAATGAAATCAGATCAAATCATCATTACTAATCCTTGCGAAAAAGATTGGAACTCCATGCAAGTTACCAATAAAGGAAAGTTTTGTGGTAGTTGTAATAAAACGGTGATTGATTTTTCTAATTGGGAAGTTGAAGAAATTAAGGAGTATCTTAAAAATAAAAATCAGCGGGTTTGCGGACATTTTAGTGCATTGCAAGTTGCAGTTAAGCGACCTAAGCATCACCAGTATTTAGTCAATCTTTATTTGAAAACAGATTCTAGTTTTCGAATTCCAGTAATTAAATCGGTTGCTCTTTCTTTTATTGTTTTATGTATGTCCGCTGTTGGATGTAATCGACCAACTACAGGTGAGATAGTGATACCAAGAGATGAGGATACTGTAAAAGTTGATTCTAATTTGATTAAGGATAGTCTAAAAGCTGAACAACAATTAATGGGTGACACAATCTTATTAGGAGAAATTTCTAGAGTGCCATCAAAAAATCAAAAGAATAAATAGCAGTTTTGCTAATTGGTTAGTTGAAAGTTGTAATGATGGATACCATAAATCTGATTAATACCTATTTTGAAAGTTTGTCTTCTGAAAAGCGAGATGATATGATGATATTACATCGTTTGATTTTATCTATCAAGCCTGATTGTCGACTTTGGTTTTTAGATGGTAAGAATGAAGAAGGGAAAGTCGTAGCTAATCCGAATGTCGGTTATGGACAATATACGATACGCTATGCTGATGGGTCAACTAAACCGTTTTTTCAAGTTGGAATAAGTGCTAATACTGCAGGTATTTCTGTTTATGTTATGGATTTGACTATTCAAGATGATTTAATTGAATTGTTCGCCGATAAGATTGGAAAGGCCAAAGTGACGAGTTATTGTATTAAATTTAAAACGCTTAAATCAATTAATTTAGATGTGCTCAAAGAAGCAATATTGTTAGGGTTATCTGATAGTTAATAATCACATTAAAAGAAGATAACCGTTTGTTATAGCTATGTAGTTTATAATTTTATTAAATCAATATGACACATTATAATCCCAAAGACTGGATTACCTTTATTTTTAGATTTCATAAGTCTGATACTTTTAGGACATTAACACCAATGATGATATTGATTGCAGTTTATTCTGGATTGATAGCCTATTTGGAAATTGAGTTCTGGCAACTTTCTGAAAATAGTCACGTGAAAAATTTAACCATCATGCATACTACGGTTGGTTTTGTATTGTCGTTGTTGTTGGCATATCGTACAAATACTGCCTATGATCGTTGGTGGGAGGGACGGAAACTATGGGGATCACTTGTGAATAATAGTCGCAATTTAGCAATTAAGTTAAGCGCATTCTTGAAAGATGAAAACGATATTACTTATTTTAAAAAGTTAATTCCTGCTTATTCTTCCGTTCTTGCAAATCATCTAATGAATGATGAAACAAGTATGACATTATTTGAAGGATTAGATTTAGAAATTGATCATCATAAACACAAACCAAATCAGATAGCGGGATTACTTTTTAGGAGAGTAAACAATTTGTATCAAGCAGGTAAAATTACAGGTGAGCAATTTATTATTATTAATGCTGAACTTCAATCATTCACCGATGTATGTGGTGCTTGTGAACGAATTAAAAACACGCCAATTCCTTATTCCTATAACGCA
>JBDKGQ010000078.1:4847-14631 GCA_039798145.1 Bacteroidota bacterium | reverse complement strand
CAATATGATGTTTGGTCATCTTACAATGTAGCAGGAACTTTACAGCTTTATGGTGATACCAATAAGCTAGTATATAGCCAGCCAATAAACAACTGCGATACTACCCTACAACATCAAATTAAATTAATTGATAACAGCGGATGTATTTCAACATCTAATATTGAATCCGACCTTTATACTTACTTAGGAAATGTAATCAACAATCCTGATTTACGCTGTTTGAGTGTACAGCCTAACGGACAAATTCAATTAAGCTTTATCCCTCCTGCGGGATCAAGTACCAACTTTAATGAATTTGAAATCTGGAGAGATAACGGTGCTGGATTTACTAAATTAGACTCTGTTTCCAACTTTGCGGCTACAACTTACGTTGATGCGACTGCAAATGGAAACAATCAATCGTATAGCTATTATATGCTTACACAGTCGGGTTGTACTGGACAAGTAAACAGTGCCTCAAATTCGCAATCGTTAAGTTCTATATACTTAACTACTACACCTGCATTAGGAACTGCTAACTTAAACTGGACAGCATTAGCTAATCCAATTCCTGGAACAGCAACCTCTGGACAGTATGATGTATGGTCATCGTATAACACAAATGGCACATTACAATTATATGGTGATACCAATAAATTAGTATATAGTCAGCCAATCATTAATTGCGATACAACAATTCACTATCAGATTAAATTAGCTGATAATAGCGGTTGTATTTCTACTTCTAATATTGATACTAACCTATTTACTTACATTGGGAATATAATTGATAATCCAGCTTTACATTGTGTTAGTGTTGTTTCTCCTGGTGGTCAAACACAATTAACATGGGTAAACCCAACACCATCATCGTGGGTTAACTATAATCAATATAATATCTACAGAAGTACGGGAGCCGGATTTACATTAATCGATTCAGTTCAAAACAATGCGACTACAACTTACACAGACAATACTGCAAATGGATACAATGGTTCAGTAAGTTATTACCTTGTAACAAAAGCAGGATGTTCTGGTCAAGTTGACAATGGAACATTAGGAAATACGATTAGTTCGATTTATTTAAAAGTAACAGGAGCTAATACGACAACTGCCACATTAAATTGGAATGCTCCTTCTACTCCATTGTTACCAAGTACAAATAACAACTATAAACTAGAAAGAGAGCAACCTGCTGGTAGTGGTAATTGGACGGTTGCAGGTAATGTAACAGCAACAACTTTCACAGAGCCATTAACATTATGTATTGATTCGGTAAATTATAGAGTAAGTATTCTAGATGCATTATGTACTTCTATGTCGAATTATGATGGAGAAACATTTGTTGATCACACAGTACCTAAATCGCCTGAGTTACGCTGTGCATCTGTTTTACCTAGCGGTGATGTTACATTAACGTGGATAGCACCAGTAGATACAGGAATGCGTTTTGGAAATTATCAGATTTATTCATCTGCTAATCCAAACGGACCATTTGCAAAAATTCAGACTATAAATAATTACAATACCCTATCGTATACGCACGTTGGTGCAAATGCTCAAAACAATAGCATATACTATTACATCACAACTCAAACTGCATGTGGTGGAGAAACATCACCAGTAACAGATACATTAAGAACTATTCGAGTAAATGTTATAAATAACAACGGTGTAGCAATTATCCGTTGGAACCCGTTACATGATCCAGAGTTAGCAACAGCTACATTGACTTACGATGTTTATAAAGAATATCCAACAGGAACATGGTCGAAAATTGGAACTACAACAGCTCCAGATTATGACTGGTCTGATACTATCAATGTTTGCTCGGCAATCATCAATTATTATGTAAGCACGGGTGATCAATCAGGATGTACATCTATCTCTTCAATTGATGGAGATTTATTCAAAGACATTACCAAACCAAATGTTTCGGTAATGGATACCGTTAGTTTGAATGCTCCAACTGGAACAACTGTCAACATGAGTTGGATTCCAAGTATATCTGGCGATGTTGAAGGTTATATCTTATATCACTTTAACGGTGCTAGTTGGGATTCAATCGGCGCTGTTACAGGTGCAAACGTTACAAGTTTCTCATTCGTAGATCCGACTGTTCAAAATGCACCTCAGTTATATAGCATTGCAGCATATGATAGCTGTGGTAATCGTAGCAGCATCGGACTTTCTCAGAACACAATGTTCCTGAAAGCAAAATTAGATGTATGTAAATATGCTATCGATTTACAATGGAATCCGTTTATTAATATGCCAGGCGGAGTTGCTGGTTACAATGTTTATGTAAGCGAAAATGGAGGCCCAATTACATTGTTGGCTACTGTTCCTTCAACTAACATTACTTATAGCCACAACACATTGACCAACGGATCAATTTATAACTACTATATTCAAGCGGTTGGAAATGATAATACCAAAACAGCTATATCAACACAAGCAAGTGATACAGCAAACCTATTATTACTACCAACATTTGGTTACTTGCGCAAAGCAACTGTTGTTGACTTAAGAAGAGTAATTGTTACTGCTTATGTTGACACATTAAATCAACCTGATGTAAGCAAGTATAAACTACAACGTGCATTTGAAAAAACAGGACCATTCTCAACAGTAGCAGTTCAAACCTACTCTGGCTTGCCTGATTTAACATTCTCAGACTTTACTGCAAGAACAAATCAGTATAGCTATTATTACAGAATTGTAACCGTTGATTCATGCGGAAATGAAGTATTAATTAGTAATCTCGGAAGAACAATTTTATTAAGTGGTTTAGCAGAAAAAAATCTGACCAACAATCTGAAGTATAACGATTACGAAGAATGGTCAGGTGGTGTTAACAATTATGCTTTGTTTAGAAAAGTTGATGATACTTGGCAGCCTGCACCTTGCGCAATTTTACCGTTTGGTCAGCAAGCTTACCTTGATGATGTTTCATCACTATTCCAAACTACAGGTCGCTTCTGTTATCGTATTGAAGCTTATGAAGGCGGAGGTAACATCTATGGATTTACTGATACTAGTTCATCAAATGAGATTTGTTTAATTCAAGAACCTAAGGTTTATGTCCCTTCTGGATTTACGCCGGGCGGCAAGAACAGTGTATTTAAGCCTAGTTTCATTTATGTAGATGCAAAAAATTATTTCTTCATCGTGTTTAACCGATGGGGACAAAAGGTATTCGAGACCAACAATCCTGAAGAGGGTTGGGACGGGACGTTCGATGGAACGCTCGCTCCTGAGGGCACTTATGTGTACAACGTTCGTATTTTCGGAACGAACGGTCAGGAGATCGAAAAGAACGGGTCCGTAACTCTGTTACGGTAATTTCCGGTCAATGCGTGTAAAAAGGTCACCTCCCCAAGGTGGCCTTTTTTTATTATCTTTGCTCGCCAATAAACCCTTGCAATTCTTTATGAAAAAGAACAGTCCTAAATTTATTGGCGAAGGCCTTACTTACGATGATGTTTTATTAGTGCCGGCATACTCCGAAGTGATGCCGAGAGACACCAACACCACTAGCCTTTTCACTCGTAAAATCCCAATTAACATCCCAATTATTTCGGCAGCGATGGATACTGTTACTGAATCGGCGATGGCTATTGCTATGGCACAGGAAGGTGGCATTGGTGTGTTACATAAAAACATGTCGATTGAGCAACAAGCGGCTGAAGTTCGAAAAGTAAAAAGAAGCGAAAGCGGTATGATTCAAGATCCAGTTACGCTGGAAGAGAATGCAACCATCGGTGATGCTCTTAAAATAATGCGCGAAAATAAGATTGGTGGAATTCCAATCATCAACAAGCAAAATAAATTAGTAGGTATTTTAACTAACCGCGATTTACGTTTTGAGAAAGACGCAAAAAAGAAAGTGAGTCAAGTGATGACCTCTGCCAATTTAATTGTTGCCAAAGGAGCTACTTCACTTCAAAAAGCAGAGTTGATTCTTCAAGAACATAAGATTGAAAAATTACCGGTAGTTGATAAGACAGGGAAATTAATCGGACTTATTACTTACAAGGACATTATTAAATTTAAGTCAAGACCAAATTCTTGTAAAGATGAATTCGGACGATTAAGAGTTGCTGCTGCTGTTGGTGTAACAGGTGATACTTTGGATCGAGTTACAGCATGATCGAGTTACAGCATTAAAAGATGCTGGTGTTGATGCCATTGTTATCGATACGGCACACGGCCATTCAAAAGGAGTTTTAGAAACTTTGAAAAAAGTAAAAAAGACATTCCCAGGCCTACAATGCGTAGTCGGAAATATTGCTACTGCTGATGCAGCTTTAGCTCTTGTAAAAGCTGGTGCGGACGCTGTGAAGGTTGGAATTGGACCAGGATCTATTTGTACAACTCGCGTTATTGCTGGTGTTGGCGTACCTCAATTATGGGCAGTTCTAGAAGTATCCAATGCATTAAAAGGAACTGGAGTTCCGGTTATTGCGGATGGTGGAATTCGTTTTACGGGAGACGTTCCTAAGGCATTAGCTGCTGGTGCATCAACGGTAATGGTTGGATCCTTATTAGCGGGAACCGAAGAATCGCCGGGAGAAACAATGATCTACGAAGGACGAAAGTTCAAAGTTTATAGAGGAATGGGGTCGATAGAGGCTATGAAACAAGGTAGCAAGGATCGTTATTTTCAAGATGCGGAAGATGATATTAAAAAGCTGGTTCCTGAAGGGATTGTAGGTCGTGTGCCTTACAAAGGAACAGTTGGCGAAGAAGTATATCAACTTGTAGGTGGATTAAAAGCTTCTATGGGATATTGTGGTGCAAAAGGAATCAAAGAATTACAGTCGGCGCAGTTTATTAAAATCACTTCAAGTGGTATTAAAGAAAGTCATCCGCATGACGTATCAATTATCCGCGAAGCACCTAATTATAGTCGCTAAAATCCGTTTAACATTTGATTAACAGGACCGATTGATTTTCACTCTAATTTCATAAAATAAAATGCTAATCTTGTCTCTAAAAGGCAATACTTGATTACATTTGTCCACTCGAAAAATTAATAATTTCATAGAATGAAAAAAGCGTTTGCATTACCAGTAATTTTAATTTCTTTGTTTGCAAGTTTTAGCTCTCTTGCACAAGTTAATTCAGACTCAAAAGGATTTAAGCCTGCTCCATCTAACAAGCCAGCAACAAAGGCAGGAAGTCAGGCTGCACCAGTTGTTGCTCCAAAGCCTGTTATTGATCCAATTTTATTAAGTGTTGGTGAAGAACAAGTTCCTCGTTCAGAATTTGAACGAGTTTTTAAAAAGAACAATAAAGACACGGTATTTACTGAGAAATCTGTTCGCGACTATTTAGATTTATATATCAACTATAAACTGAAAGTTAAAGAAGCAGAAACTTTAAAAATGGATACCAGCGAAAATTTCAAAACTGAATTAGCTGGTTACAGAAAACAATTAGCACAACCTTATTTAACAGATAAAAACGTAAGTGAGCAATTAGTAAAAGAAGCTTATGACCGTTTGAAAAATGATGTTCGTGCAAGTCATATTTTGATTAAGTGTAACAACGAAGCTTTACCAAAAGATACAGTCATCGCTTACAATCGCGCGTTAAAAATTCGTGATATGATTTTAAAAGGTGCTGACTTTTCAAAAGTGGCTCGTGACTCGAGTGAAGATCCATCGGCGAAAGATAATGGTGGAGATTTAGGCTATTTTACTGGAATGCAAATGGTTTATCCTTTTGAAACTGCAGCGTACAGTAATAAAATTGGTACTTTGTCAATGCCAGTAAGAACTCGATTCGGATATCATATCATCAAAACAATAGATATGCGTCCTGCACAAGGAGAAATTCACGTTGCGCATTTAATGGTTAGAATGCCTAAGGATGCAAATGACTCTATCATTAAAATTGCTGAATCGAAAATCAAAGAAGCACAAGCAATGTTAAACAGCGGAGCAGCTTGGGATACAGTAGTTACAAAATATAGTGAAGACAAAGCTTCGGCAAAGAAAGGTGGTGACCTAGCATGGTTTGGAACAGGTCGTATGGTACCTGAATTTGAAAAGGCTGCATTTGCTTTACAAAAAGACGGAGAGATTTCGAGCATTGTTAAAACAACTTATGGCTGGCATATCATCAAACGTTTAGAAAAAAGAGGAATGCCAACTTTCGAAGAAAAGAAAGGAGAACTTCGTCAGATGATTATGCGCGATAGTAGAAATGAAACTAGTCGCTTGAGCATGGTTAATAAAATCAAAGCTGAATATCGTTTTAAAGAAGTTCCTAAATCGAAAGATGCATTCATCAACACTCTTGATACATCACTTGCGAGTGGCGAATGGGACTTGAAAAAAGCAGATAGTTTTAATGGAAACCTTTTCTCTTTAACTGATTCAACAGGATCAGTTAAAAACTATTCGGTTCAAGATTTTGCAAAATATATATCGACTCATCAAACAAAAAGAGCGAGCAGTAGTCCACAGGTAATTGGATATAGCATGTACGATCAGTGGATGCAAGAAGAAGTATTAGCATTTGAAGAAGCACGCTTAGATAATAAATATGTTGACTTCAAGAATTTAATGAAAGAATACCGTGATGGAATTTTATTATTCGACTTAACAGACAAAATGGTTTGGACAAAAGCTGTTAAGGATACAATTGGATTACAACAGTTCCATGAAAAAACGCAAAACAATTATATGTGGGGAGAGCGTTGCAGTGCAACAATTTTCCAGTGCAATAACGAATCTACTGCTGCTGATTTCAGAAAGCAATTAGTGAAAGGCAAAAAGTCGATGGATGATATTATGGCTGCTATCAACAAGAAGACGCCAAATGCCATCACAAAGAAAGATGGGAAATATGCTCATAGCGAAAGTGAGTTAATTGAAAAAACAAAATGGGTAGAAGGAATTAGCAACCCGATTAACCTTTCTAACAACTGGTACATCGTTGATTTGAAAATTTTACCTCCTATGCCTAAATCATTAAATGAGGCTAAAGGATTAGTAACATCAGATTATCAATCGGCACTTGAAAAAGAATGGGTTGATGAATTAAAAACAAAATATCCAGTGAAAGTTAACCAGGAAATCCTTCAAACGATCTGGTCTAAATAATGACATTTAACTTAAAATATACCGATCGCTTTCTGAATAACCTTGTTGTTATTTGCGGAGTGGTCGGTATGTTTTTTTTAATGGCATGTAACAAAAGCAACAAAGCAACAACCGATAAAACAATTATTGCGAAAGCATACGATAATGAACTTTATCTGGAAGATGTAAAGAAAAATATTCCTGCAGGAACTTCGAAAAAAGATAGTATCGCCATTCTTCAAAGCTACATTCAAAACTGGTTACAAAAGCAGGTGATTCTAAAATTAGCTGAAGATAATCTGGATGAAGAATTAAAAAATGTAGATGAGCAATTAGAAGAATACCGTAATTCATTGATGGCTTATGCTTATGAGCGAGAATACATTCGTGAAAAACTAGACACGACTATTTCATCCGAAGAAATTGAAAAATACTATAACGAACACCCTGAGAATTTTCAGCTAAAAGACAATATCGTTAAATGTATCTTCTTAAGAGTCCCTAAAAATGCTCCTAAAATTGATCGTTTACGAGTGCTTTATAAATCTGAAAAAGATAACGACAAACAACAGCTTCAGAACATTTGCTATCAATATGCAACCGACTATTACTTCAATGAAAATGAATGGTTGCTTTTTGATGACTTACTTAAAAAAGCTCCAATCAGTGCTTATGATAAGGAGCAATATTTAAAAAACAACCGATTTATTGAAGTCACTGATTCAACTTCAATTTATTTTATTAATATTAAGGGATTCAAAATAAAAGAGAGCTTATCACCTTTGAATTTTGAAACTGACAACATTCGGAATTTGATAATTAACAAGCGTAAACTTGACCTGATTGCCAAAATGGAAAAAGACGCTTACAACAATGCTATAAAAGAAAAAGATGTCGAGATTTTATTACCTAAAAAATAAACTGTTCTTATTACTGATTATACTTTTTTCAAATCAATCTTTTTCTCAGACATCTGGAAATATTGTTGATCAGATTGTAGGTGTGGTTGGAAATAATATTGTACTTAAATCAGAAGTTGAATCTCAATATGCACAACTAATTGCACAGGGCACTCCTGATGCGAGTGATTTAAAGTGCAGAATACTTGATCAACTTTTACTGAATAAACTATTACTACATCAAGCAAACATTGATAGCTTAAATGTTGAAGAATCGCAGGTAAATCAAAAAATTGAAAGCAACCTCTCCTACTTCATTCAGCAAATTGGTTCAGTAGAAAAACTGGAACAATACTATGGTAAATCGATCGCAGAGTTAAAGGAAGAATTCAAACCTTTAATTAGAGAACAATTACTTGCGCAGCAAATGCAAAGTAAAGTAACCAAGGGTATCAGTTCCTCGCCTGCAGACGTAAGAGCTTTTTTTAATAAAATCCCGAAAGACAGTTTGCCTTATGTAAATGCTGAATTAGAATATGCGCAAATAGTGCACTATGTTCCCGTAAGTGAAGAGCAGAAGAAAGAAGCAAAGGATAAATTAAAATCTATTCGCGATCGAATTATTAACGGAGAAGATTTTTCTACCCTAGCAGTTCTTTATTCTCAGGATATTGAAAGTGCGAAGCAAGGTGGTGAACTAGGATTTGTAAATCGTGGCGACCTTGTTCCTGAATTTAGTGCTGCGGCTTTTAAACTTAAAAACAATATTGAAATTTCAGAAATCATTGAATCGCCCTTCGGATATCATATCATTCAACTGATTGAAAGAAGAGGAGAAAAAATCAATGTTCGTCATATTCTTTTGCGAGCGGTAACTCAAGCAGAGGATTTAGTAAGCGCACAAGCTTTCTCTGATAGCATTGCTACTTTAATTCGTGTAAATAAGATTTCCTTTAACGAAGCAGCAGAAAAATTTTCTGACGATACAGAAACGAAAATGAGTGGTGGAATTGTAATTAATGCAGCAACAGGCTCTACAAAATTTGAGTCTGACCAAGTTGATCCTAATGTATTATTCTCAATTGATAAAATGGCTGTTGGTGAAGTTTCTTCTGCAACTTTAATCACCACCAGAGACGGTAAGCAAGCTTATCGTATTTTAAAATTGATGAGCAGATCAGAACCACATCAAATGAATCTTACAGATGATTATCCGAAGTTACAGGAGCTAACATTAAGTGAAAAACAAAACACGGCATTGCAAACGTGGAAAAATAAAAAAGTAGCAACTACTTATGTACGCATTGCAGAAGAATATCAAAATTGCGAAACATTAAAAGATTGGTCATTAAACACAGCAAAATAAAAAATTAAAATATGAAATCATTTTCTTCGGATGTTGAAGCAGTAGACGCATTACGTCAGTCATACGCTGAATTAAGAGCTGAAATCGGGAAAGTTATTGTTGGACAAGATCAAGTTGTTCAGGATTCATTAATCTCTATTTTCTGCAATGGTCACTGTTTACTTGTTGGTGTTCCCGGATTAGCAAAAACATTATTGGTTAATACAATTGCGAGAGTATTAGGATTAAGTTATAATAGAATTCAGTTTACTCCTGATTTGATGCCGAGTGATATAATCGGAACAGAAATCTTAGATGAAAACAGACAATTCAAATTTGTTAAAGGTCCTTTGTTTTCGAATATCATTTTAGCAGATGAGATTAATCGTACTCCTCCTAAAACTCAATCAGCTTTATTAGAAGCCATGCAAGAAAGAGCGGTAACGGCTGCGGGTAAACGTTATGAA
>JBDKGQ010000078.1:0-4836 GCA_039798145.1 Bacteroidota bacterium | reverse complement strand
GAAGGAACTTATCCTCTTCCAGAAGCGCAATTAGATCGTTTCATGTTTAATGTAACGTTAGACTACCCTACTCTTCAGGAAGAAATAATGGTTGTAAAAAACACAACTGGTAATTACAATCCTGAATTAAAAAACATCCTGACAGGAGAAGAAATTTTATACTATCAACAATTAATCAGGAGAATTCCTGTTCCTGATAATGTTTTAGAATTTGCAGTTAAGTTAACAGCTAAAACTCGTCCTAATACAGATATGGCAGCGAGCATTACCAACGAATATTTAAGTTGGGGAGCAGGACCAAGAGCTTCGCAATTTTTAGTTGTAGGTGCTAAATGTCATGCAGTGTTAAATGGAAAATACTCTCCAGATATTGAAGATGTAAAAGCAATTGCACCAGCGATTTTACGTCACCGTATCGTTAAAAATTTCAAAGCGGAAGCAGAAGGGATTTCAGTAGAAGACATCATTCAAAATCTTCTTAAAGATTAATTTAAACAATCATTAAAAATAAAGTTTCAAGTAATCAATATTTGAAATCGAAGTACAATATTATTTTATAGTCACATGTCAAACACAACAGAAAAAGTAAAATTATTAATCATAGGTTCTGGTCCTGCTGGATATACTGCAGCTATTTACGCAGCTCGTGCGGATTTAAAACCAGTTTTATATCAAGGCTTACAACCAGGAGGTCAATTAACTATTACCACTGAAGTTGAAAATTATCCAGGTTATCCTGAAGGAGTTCAAGGTCCGGAAATGATGATGGATTTTGAAAAGCAAGCAAAGCGCTTTGGAGCTGATATTCGTTTTGGTTATGCAACATCGGTTGACTTCACAAGCAATCCTAAAAAAGTTGTTGTTGATGAAAAGCATACGATTGAAGCCGATGCAGTTATCATTGCTACAGGTGCAAGTGCTAAATGGCTCGGGCTTGATTCAGAAAAAAGATTAAACGGGTTTGGAGTGAGTGCATGTGCTGTATGTGATGGATTCTTTTTTAGAGGACAAGAAGTAGCAATTGTAGGTGCAGGAGATACAGCTGCTGAAGAAGCGTCTTATCTTGCTAAATTATGTAGTAAGGTGACTATGCTTGTCCGCAAAGGTGAAATGAGAGCAAGTAAGGCAATGATTCATCGTGTAGAGAATACTCCAAATATTGAAATTTTATATCATCACGAAACAGTTGAACTTTTAGGAGAGCAGTCTGTATCTGGTGTGAGAGTAAAAAACAATCAAACGGGAGAAGAAAAAGAAATTGCAATTACTGGATTTTTTGTTGCAATTGGACACGAACCTAATACGCAAATATTCAAAGGTGCATTAGACCTTGATTCTAACGGTTACATCGTAACGAAACCAGGAAGCACCTATACAACGGCAGAAGGAGTATTCGCTGCTGGCGACGTTCAAGATCATGTATATCGTCAGGCAGTAACTGCTGCAGGAAGCGGCTGTATGGCTGCATTAGATGCTGAAAGATGGCTCGCAGCTAAGGGAATTCATTAAAATTGAAAATGGTGAAAAGAGGAATTCTTTTTTCGTTTTTTTGTTGGTGTTGTTTTATGAGCAATGCTCAATCGCCTGTTGACTCAACTGCACGAATTCATTCGGTAAGAAAAGCAACTATTTTGTCTACTATTCTTCCAGGCGCAGGACAAGTGTACAACAGAAAATACTGGAAGGTTCCGTTGGTGTACGCGGCTTTAGGAGCAACTGTTTACTACATCAATTACAACAATAAAAATTATCAGCAGTACAATGATGCCCTTATAAGAAGGTATGATTCCGATAATACGAATGAACTATTTACAGAGATTAGCAATGATAACCTCCGAATTTTAAGTGATGGCTACCGTCGTAATCGTGATTTATCTTTTGCAGCCGCAACTATAGTTTATGTATTGAATATTATCGATGCACATGTTGATGCGCATTTGTATACTTTCAATGTGAGCGATGATTTAACCTTAAAAGTGGAACCAGCTTTTGTTCCATCGTTTGCAAACCGTCCTCCACATTCAGAATTAAAATTTACTTTAAAATTCTAATTGATGAAAATAGCTTTAATAGGGACAGGCAAAATGGGACAAGCGATTGAGCAGCTTGCTATCAATCGCGGACATGAAATTGTTTTAAAGCTCAACCATGAAAACATCTCCGAAGTAAATCACGAAGAACTTAAATCGGCTGATGTTGCAATTGAATTTACCAGACCAGATGCAGCAATAGGAAATTTAAACATGTGTTTGGATGCAGGTATTCCTGTTGTATGTGGCACAACAGGTTGGTATGACGAATTAAATCAAATCAACGATTTGTTTACAAGCAACAACGGGGCATTAGTTTATGCTAGTAATTTCAGTGTGGGTGTTAATATGATGTTTGAACTTAACAGAATTTTAGCAAAGTGGATGCAATCCCATAATGAATATCACGTTTCGCTATCTGAAATTCATCACACACATAAACTAGATAAGCCAAGCGGTACGGCGGTAACGTTAGCTAATGGTATAATTGAAAATAATAACGAGTATTCAAATTGGACGTTGGAAGAAAATCAGGAACATTCCATTTATATTGATGCGAAACGTGAACCTGATGTGGTGGGAACGCATGATGTAAAATGGGAATCAGAGATTGACATCATCCAACTACATCATCATGCAAAGTCGAGAGACGGATTTGCGCTCGGAGCAATTCATGCCGCTGAGTGGATTATTGGAAAGAAAGGAGTGTTCACGATGAAAGATATCCTTTTCGGCAGTAATCATTAAATAATTAATTTAGAACCGAAATAATAGAGATTATGAATTGGAAATTTTGGAAAAAAGATTCGAATAGCGGCCCCAAGAGCAAAACAAGAGAATGGGCTGATGCAATTGTATTTGCAGTTGTAGCGGCTACGATTATTAGAACATTTTTCTTCGAAGCTTTTACTATCCCTACTCCATCAATGGAACGCACATTAATGGTGGGCGATTTCTTATTTGTAAGCAAAATGCATTATGGAGCTAGAACTCCAATGACGCCAATTTCATTTCCGTTCGTTCATCAAGAACTTCCCATTATTGGAGGTAAATCCTATTCAGAAGCTGTGAAATGGGGATATCACCGCCTACCCGGATTTTCAGAAGTGAAACACAATGATATTGTCGTTTTCAATTATCCGATGGAAGATGAACGACCAATTGATAAGCAAACACATTATATCAAACGATGTGTTGGATTACCTGGAGATACATTACAAGTAATTGATCGCATTGTTTATTTGAACGGTCAAAAAAATATGATTCCGAAAGGAAGTCAACATACCTACCTAATTAAAACAACAGGCTACGGACTTGTTGATGATACCTGGAAGAAATTAGAGATTAGCGAATATCAGCCAATCGGAAATGGAGAATATCAGGCAATATTAACAGACGAAGCAGTAAAAGAGTTAAAGAAAATTTCATCTGTTAGTGTCGTTGAACCAATTATTCAACCGAAAGGATTTTTCGAGGGACATATCTATCCGTTCAATTCATATTACCCTTGGAATACCGATAACTTCGGACCTATTTACATTCCTAAAGCAGGCGCTACAATTAAATTAGACACGAATAATATTTCCATTTATCAGCGTGTGATTTTCGCTTACGAGCATAATACCGTTGAAGAGAAAAATGGTAAAATTTACATCAATGGTAAGGAAACGAACTCCTATACTTTTAAAATGAATTACTACTTTATGATGGGTGATAATCGCCATAATTCTGCTGATTCTCGTTTTTGGGGATTTGTACCAGAAGATCATATCGTAGGAAAAGCTGTATTTATCTGGATGAGTATTGATGGAAATGCTACGAACTTGTTCAAGAAGATCAGATGGAGCCGATTGTTTAATATCATTCACTGGAATAACGATTAATCTATTGTCTGCTTTAGTTGGCGCATCCTACCTGCCCTCCATCGAGTACCTTAAATTGATAAGTACTTTTGATGAGGTACTAATTGATAGTTCTGATATTTGGAAAAAAAAGACGGTCCGTAACAGGTGCTATATTTTATCTCCTAATGGTGTTCAATGTTTGAGTGTTCCTGTTAATTCAAAGCATAATAACTCACTTACCGCTGAAGTAAGAATTGATTATAGTCAGCCTTGGATTCGAGTTCATAAAGGAGCATTAGAAGCGGCTTATAATACAGCTCCCTTTTTTGAATTTATCAAAGATGATATTTGGGATATCTACGATCTCAAGCCTGAATTATTGATTGATTTAAATAGGGAATTCCTGGTGCTATTGCTGAAAAAATTGAAATTACCAAGTAAAGTATCTACAGGACTTTCTATAGAAAACAGCGAGCATGATTTTAGAAAACTTTCTGATAATCACGGATATGAGCCGCTACAACTCCCTGTAGAATCCTTTAAGAACTATAACCAGGTCTTTAACTATAAACATCCGTTTGTACCTAATTTGAGTGGGATTGACTTTTTAGCCAATATGGGATTGACTTTTTAGCCAATATGGGAACCTTTGTAAGTGGTTGGTGATACACCATTTTTTGTTAGTTTTGTCCTTCAAAATATCCTAAACAAAGATTCAACATGTCGTTGCAAAAAATTACTGAATTATTAGGTCAGGATGCTGACTCTCTTTTAAACCACAGCTGTAAGACAATTACCAAAGATCAGATTCACCTACCAGGAGCTGATTTTACTGATAGAATTTTTATTCCAAGTAACCGTAGCAATCAAGTTATCAGAAGTATCAATACACTTTACAATCACGGTCGCCTTGCTGGTACAGGTTACTTAAGTATCCTTCCAGTTGATCAAGGTATTGAACA
>JBDKGQ010000077.1:0-5695 GCA_039798145.1 Bacteroidota bacterium | reverse complement strand
TATTGCTGATAAGTGCCAACATCAAATGTTCTACAGATACAAATTCGTCTTTAAAATCCTTTAGTAATTGAAGTGATTTATTAAACGTTTGATTCAATTCATTACTTAAGTAAGCAGAGCCACCCGATGTTTTCGGATATCCATCAACGATTTTATTTACACTGTTTGAAAGTGTATTTAAGTTTACATTTAACTTCTTGAGTAAAAAAGGAACCACATTCTCATCGACCTCTAATAAGGCTTTTAATAAATGACCTGTATCAATGGTGGGATTACCATTTGCACTTGCAATTTGCTGTGCTTGCTGTATCGCTTCTTGCGACTTCAGCGTGTATTGATTAAAGTTCATAGTTAGTGTTTTTTTGCCCGCTTATCAAATCAATAACCAATGCAATAAAATAAAAATATCAGGCAATTATGGCATAAAAAAATAAAGTGGCCCGACTAAATTGCCGAACCACTTTTTATATTAAGACAAGTTGTCTTGTTTTCTTAGAAGGTAATAGTGATTGTACCTTTTTGCTCTAGTGGGAAAGTAGTGCCTCCATCAAACATTGCACTCTCTGCAGCTTGTTTAGCTTTCGTTAAAAGATAATTGCTTGTTGTCGTTGTTCCATCAGCACCAGCTTCAGCTTTCATGATATTGCCGTATTTATTGATAGTAATATTTACAACTACAATTCCTTTTTCCATTGTCAGGTTATCAATTTTAGGCTGACGAGTTAATTTTCTTCCAGGCATCACATACGTAGCTCCTTTAGTTGTGGTGGTTGACACTGAAGACCCGCCTCCAACAACGCCATCAAACTGAATAGATGAAATTTCACCTACGTTGAACGTAATATTGCTTCCTTTATAGAAGAAAGTTACTGTGTTGTTTTGTATTGATTGAAGCTCTCCATTCATCTTGCTTCCATCTTTCATAACTACTGTGTGTTGTGCATTAGCGATGTTAGCGGCTACACATAATGTCAAAGCGATTAGTATTTTTTTCATGATTAAAGTTTAATATTCAAAACTAACAAATAAATGAAGGATTTATTGCTATAAAGAATCGTTGCTTTATAACAATCATATGTTAATTTGTATCTTTGCCCAATAAATGTAATATGAATTTACTTTTTTCATACCTGAAGGTTTATTGGAAACTTGTCCTTCTGGCTTTGGTACTTGCAACAGTCAATCAAGTTTTTTCCCTGTTAGATCCTTATATTTTTAAGCACGTTATTGACGATTATGTAACTAAGTTCGATCAGCATGATAAACAGTCTTTTTTTCGTGGTGTAGGGTTGTTATTATCAGCTGCCGTAGGGGTAGCATTCGTTAGTAGGATAGCCAAAAATTTTCAGGATTATTTCGTGAATGTAATTACTCAAAAGGTAGGTGCTAAAATTTATGCTGATGGAATTATGCATTCATTAGAGCTGCCTTATAGTGTTTTTGAAGACCAGCGAAGTGGTGAAACCTTAGGTAAACTGCAGAAGGTAAAAACAGACGTTGAGCGATTAATCAGCACATTTATTAATGTCTTATTTACATCTATCGTCGCGATTGTTTTTGTAACGGTATATGCAATTAATGTTCATTGGATAATTGCTCCTATTTATTTCGGAACAATTCCACTATTAGGTGTACTTAGTTCTTTTTTAAGTCGAAAGGTAAAAACTATTCAGAAGAAAATTGTTACTGAAACAACAGCATTAGCCGGAGCCACAACAGAATCATTACGAAATATTGAACTTGTTAAAAGTTTAGGTTTGGCAGGTCAGGAAATAAAGCGATTGAATGATACAACACGTAAGATACTTGGACTTGAGTTAAAAAAGGTACGATACATTCGATCTTTAAGTTTTATTCAAGGAACGAGCGTGAATCTACTTCGAACATCTATCATGTTTGTCATGCTTTATTTGATTTTTGATAAGCAAATTACCATCGGACAATTTTTTACTATGTTCATTTATTCGTTTTATATTTTTGGACCACTTCAGGAATTAGGCAATATCATTAATGTATATCGTGAAGCAGAAGTTTCACTCGCTAATTTTGAGGAAATTCTAGCAGTAGAAAAAGAACCTAAGGCAATCAATCCCGAAGGGCTTGGTTCAATCGAACGATTTGAGTTTAATCATGTGCATTTCAAACATCCTTCTTCTACTACAAAGGCTATTGTTGATGTTGGATTTAAAGTCGAGAAAGGGGAGACCATCGCATTTGTTGGTCCATCAGGTTCTGGTAAAACAACCTTAGTGAAATTATTAGTTGGCTTGTATACTCCTTTAGAGGGAGCTATATCTTATAACGATAAGGTTGCATCAAATATTAATCTGGATGAACTGAGATCGCAAATTGGTTTAGTTACTCAAGACACTCAATTGTTTTCAGGGACGATTAGAGAGAACTTGTTGTTTGTGGCACCTAAAGCAACGGATGAAGAATGTCTTGCTGCATTAAATAAAGCTGCGCTTGATAATTTACTTGCAAGAGCAGACAAAGGACTCGACACAATTATTGGGGAAGGTGGAGTAAAGGTTTCAGGAGGAGAGCGTCAGCGATTATCCATTGCAAGAGCATTGTTAAGAAAGCCATCACTTTTAATTTTCGATGAAGCAACATCTGCATTAGATTCATTAACAGAAGAAGAAATTAATTCGACTGTGCGTGCTATTTCAAAAGATGATCATCATATTTCAGTGCTAATTGCACATCGATTATCAACGGTAATGCATGCCGATAGAATTTATGTAATGGAGAAGGGTAGTGTGATTGAGCAGGGGAAGCATGAAGATCTATTACAAGAAAAAGGATTGTATTACGCAATGTGGCGTCAGCAGATTGGCGAAAGAAAGTTATAATGAAAACGAGTAGCGAATTTTTATTATCTCAAATACAAAAGTCGTTAGCAAAAGGATTGCCTGGCGAGTTAGCGCATTCGCAATTAGCTCCTCATCATCGTAAACCTGCAAGTGATTACTTAGCTGAAATTACTGATTATAAAATTGGTTGTGTTGTTTCTTTAATTGTCCGAAATGAAAATGACGAATGGTGTCTTGTATTGATGGAACGCATGAGTCATGATAAAGATGTTCACGCAAATCAAATTAGCTTTCCCGGAGGTAAACATGAAGAAGGAGATGCCTCTTTTTTTGAAACAGCGTTGCGTGAATTATATGAAGAGGTTGGTGTAAATGCTGACCTTGTTGAGTTGATTTCTCCTTTAAGTGAATTGTATATTCCTCCAAGCAATTTTTTAGTAAAGCCATTTCTTTGCTTCACTCAACATCAACTTAACTACAATTTAAACGAGTCGGAAGTGAGAAGTTTAATGGAGATTCCTTTGTCGTTCTTTTTAGATGAATCGAATATTAACCGCGGTGGATTTAAAAGTGCAAGGGGATATGATGTGAATGCGCCCTATTTCGAATACAACAATCATAAAATATGGGGTGCAACTGCAATGATGATTGCAGAAGTTATTGCATTAATTAAGGAAGATTAATTAATCCCAGTTTTGCGTATTGCCTAGCTTTACTTTCTGGGCATTTAATATAAACTTATCGGTAGAAGTCGTTCCGTTTTTAGATATAAATGCTACCACATATGTGTTAGCTGCATTCATGCCTGCTGTCGAGAAGGTATAGTTTTTAATTTCTTCTCCTCCAGCTTTTATATTCGAATTTGAAAGTGCATCACCTAATTCAGCTGAAACCACTTTTCTTAAAACGTATTTGTGATTGAAATTAAGGATTGGATCTCCTAAATTATAGTATGGGTGACCAGAAGTAGTATTATATCCATTGCGTTGGTCATAAAGATTTCCGCTTCCTGTAATGTTATCTTCTACTAGGTAGGCAGTTAAAGTGTAATTGCCTGTTAAACTCGTATTATAACCACAGTGAATTTCTGCGGTTCCTTGCGTTCCATTAATAGTTGATTTGATAGATAATCCACATGAAGGAGCTTTTACCTTGTTGACATCAAAATTAGATTGCCATTGTGTACGGTTGAAGATTAACATTCCTAATGAAGATGTTCTGTTAATCATTGCAGATGGAAACTGTGGTGCAGATCCATTAGAGAATGCACTTTGTAATGTTGTGTATTGATTTATTTCCATTGCATCACTGTAATGAATTGCAACAGGAATGGCTTTCGTTGAATTTGCCGCAAGAATATTGTCGAGCTTTACAAATCCGTCGGTGCATTGTGGTTGACCCGCACCTGTAAACGTTTCGATTAATACCTTTTGAGTAAATGATGTTGGAACACTAGATCCAATACTGCCACCATTTCCTGTGTTTGAAGTAGGAGTGGTAGAATCATCTTTACTGCAAGCAACTATTGAAAGTGCTGTGGCGATAAATAACAATTTTCTAATCATCTTTTTTTAGTTTTAAATGTAGAACATTGAGGCGTCGATAATGGTGTAAATTCTTTTAAACCTTACAACAGTTGGATTTGTACGAGTAAGCACTAAAAAGGTTATTCTTTTATAAAGTAAATGGCAATTTGTTAAACTTTACGAGCGCTTATGGGTTACATTTACAAACTCAATTGAAAGCCATGAATAGAAACCTGTCTCCTTTGTTTAATGTTCGGGTATATGCATTGATTGTGAAAAATAATCAGTTGCTTATTTCCGAAGAACAACATGGAAATATATTCTTAAGGAAGTTTCCTGGTGGTGGACTTCAATTTGGCGAGGGCATTCTTAATGCATTGCATCGTGAAATAAAAGAAGAGTTAAATGCAAATGTGAATAATGCATCATTAGTTTGTGTTACTGAAGACTTTGTTGTTTCCTTCCTAAATAAAGAACAACAGGTGATAGGCGTTTATTACCTCACAGATATTGAGCAGGATTTAGATGAAAATTATCTGGCTAATAATATTATAGATTTAGAAAATGGAATCATTCATTTTTGCTGGAAGTCGTTGGAGGAATTGACTTCGGATGTATTCACTTCACCAATCGACAAAAGTGCGTTTCAAAATTTAAAAAAGTATTTACTTGAAAGAGGATAGGAGTTTAACAATCATATATCCCTTTCTTTCGTAATAATCGATTTGCTTTAATGCTTCTGTTTTGTTTGGAATATTAGAAATAACAACATGATAAGTTCGATTTTCATTAGCTCCTAATCCAACTACATAAACATTTTCAATTTCTTCATTCAAATAAAGTTCATTGGCTATGTAAAGCAAATGAATCAGATTTTTTGTTCGCCAAAGAGAAATAGAATATCCTTTTAATTGAGCCGGATGACCAAGACAATCTAACACATCATTACAAGTGAAAGTAGAATCTAACTTTCTTGTCATCTTAATGATGTTTAATGGCTCTATTTTAACTGTAGCTAAACCATGTTGGTAAATGCCAATTGTTCTTGCAGCTGTTTCTGATAAGTCAATAATTCTTGTTCGCACAAAAGGACCACGATCATTTACTTTTACAATGGTCGATAATTGATTTTTTTGATTGGTGACATTTAAAATTGTCCCAAATGATAATTTTTTATGAGCACATGAAAAATCGCTATTGCGAAAAATATCGCCACTCGCTGTTTTACGACCCTCGAATTCACGTCCGTAATACGAAGCCTTGCCCGTTTGCACATCCGACAACCGATGTCCTCCAGTTGCGAGGATAGCAGTGGTTATAATGGCAAAAGCAAAAATCAGAACAAGTGGATTC
>JBDKGQ010000076.1:0-6574 GCA_039798145.1 Bacteroidota bacterium | reverse complement strand
AAATATTCATCTTGCGTATTAAATCCTTCGGGAATTGTAAAGTGAGGTAACAAAATATCCTGCTTCAACTTCAGCATTTCTACTTTACCTACAATTTCATTCGTATTGTCGATGGCTTCAGGCAAATCACTGAACAGCTTCGACATCTCCTCGGTCTTCTTAAAATAAAACTGATCATTAAAAAATGCAAAACGCTTTCCACGCACATTCACATCATCATCGGCAAAGTCTTTCATGGTTGGTGTACTTTGCTTCTCACCTGTGTTGATACAAAGCAAAATATCATGCGCATTAGAATCTTCCTGATTCACGTAGTGAGAATCGTTGGATGCAATAATTTTTACGTTATGCTTTAACGCAAATTTGATTAATACTTCATTCACAATATTCTGTTCTGGGATATCATGACGTTGAAGTTCTACGTAATAATCTTCACCGAATAGATCCAGCCACCATTTAAATTCTTTCTCTGCTTCCGCCTCTCCTTTTTTAAGAATCATTTTTGGTACAGAAGCACCAATACAACAAGTAGTAGCAATTAATCCTTTGTGATATTGCAGTACTAATTCTTTATCGATACGTGGATATTTTCCATACAATCCATCGATATAACCTAAAGAACAAAGCTTTGCTAAGTTTTTATAACCCTCTGCATTCTTTGCTAAGAATAATTGATGATGACGAACATCTTTATCTTCTTTCGTAAATTGTCGCTTGTGACGATCTTCTACAAGATAAAACTCACAACCAACAATGGGTTTAATTTTATTCGGGTTTTCAGCGGTATTATACTTTGATGCTTCAGCAACGAATTTAAAAACACCAAACATGTTTCCATGATCGGTTATAGCGGCGGGCATATTATCAGCAACAGCTTTTTTATAAAGCGAGCTAACATCAGCAGCACCATCCAGCAATGAAAATTGCGTATGCACATGCAAGTGCGAAAATTTTGTCATAAGGAGTAGGAATTGAAACAAATTTACCTTTTTTAATCCACTCCCTCACTACGAATCTGCTAAGAATCTTTAGTTTTTTATAAACCCTTAAAAATGAGGGATAACACTTTTTAACACCCCCAAATAAAAAGGCGGCACCTTTGAAAGTACCGCCTTAGACTTAATGTTTGGTATGTATATTTTTGAAATTGACCATAGGCAAAATATGTTTAATTGTTTTTTTTATTTTACTGCTTGACTTAACTCTCGCAGCGTTGGTTTGAATTTAATTAACCATAGGCATTATGACTGATTTTTTTTATTTTATGAATTGATTGAATTGTGTTTTTTCTTTATGTTGTTTTTACTCTATCATAGGCAAATACTCTTTGTTTTTATTTGTTATAATTTGATTGTATTGTTTGACATTTTTTTAATTCATCATAGGCTATTACTGATTGTTTTTTATTTTGATTGATTTGATTTTTGTTTTTCACTTTGTTAATCTACCATAGGCACTGTTATTTTTAATATTTTCGTTTGATTACATTGCAATGATACTATCGCCCCAAAACAGAAAATGAAAAAAAACGCTCGTTTCTTACAAAAATATTTCAGCAGATATTTTATTAGATGTATGCTTATCTGTACATTCTTGATGATTCAATCCACTTGTTTTTCGCAGGAATTATGGAATTATTATAAAACGAATAAGTCAGTGACTTACGAAGAAGCCATTAACTACTACCATTCGCTTGCAGCGAAAGACGATCGTTGTAAAATGTTTGATTATGGCAAAACAGATTGTGGAAGACCATTAGAATTATTTGTCATCAACGAGCAAAAAGTATTTGATCGCAATCAAATTAAAAAGCAAATTGTTGTTTTAGTCAATAACGGAATTCATCCGGGAGAGCCTGATGGAATTGACGCATGTGTTCGATTAGTTCACGATTGGAGTACAGGGAAAATCACAATTCCAAACAATGTGGTATTAGCTATTATTCCTGTATACAATATTGATGGGGCTTTAAGAAGAAGTGAGTTTACACGCATCAATCAAAACGGTCCAATTGAATCAGGATTCAGAGGCAACGCTCGTAATCTTGATTTAAACAGAGATTTCATTAAGTGCGACTCAAAAAATGCTAAGAGCTTTACTAAACTTTATCAGACATGGGATCCGGATATTTTTATTGATACGCATGTAAGTGATGGCGCGGACTATTCCTATACGATGACGTTAATTGATTCGCAGAAAGATAAACTATCGTCTGCCGTGAGTGATGTGATGCAAAAATCCATCAAACCTTTTTTGTATTCAAGCATGGAGAAAAAGAAAATCGAGATGGTGCCTTATGTAAATGTTTTTGGTGACGATCCATCGAAAGGAATGGCTGCATTTTATGAATCACCACGATTTGCCAGCGGATATGCAGCATTATTTCACAGCTTTCCATTTGTAACGGAGACGCATATGCTAAAACCATTTTCGCAACGCGTTGATGCTACTTATGAATTTTTATTAAGCAGTATGGAAGTGGCAGACAAATTCATTAACGAAATAATTATTTCCAGAATAAAATCAAAAGCAGCATCAGTCTCACAAGATAAATTTTACCTGAATTGGCAATTAGATACTACGCATGTTGACAGTCTGCTTTTTAAAGGATATGATATCGACACAAAGAAAAGTGATATCACAGGTAAAGAAAGAATTGTATTTAATCACAACAAGGCTTATTCACGCAATATTCCTTTTGCTTCTAATTATCTTCCATCAGATTCAATTGTAAAACCACGTGCGTACATCATTCCGCAAGCATGGCAAGAAGTCATTGAACGTTTGCAACTAAACGGAATTGAAATGCAGGAATTGAAAAGCGATTCGGTAGTAAAGGCGGAGGTCTATTACATTGAAAACTATCAAACGGGAAAGAATCCCTATGAGGGACATTACCTGCATTCAAAAATCACTACGCGTAAAGAGCAACAGGAGATTAAATGCCTTAAGGGTGATTATTTAGTGATGGTAAATCAGTGGAAGAACCGATATATCGTTGAGACCTTGGAACCAACGGCAGTAGATGGATTTTTTGCCTGGAACTTTTTCGATGAAATTTTGCAGCAAAAAGAATGGTTTAGCGACTACCTTTTTGAGGATATGGCCGTAACGATGTTGGCCGATAATCCGCAGTTAAAATCGGACTTTGAAGAGCGAAAATCACGTGATACCGTATTTGCCAACGATAGCTGGGCGCAGCTAACCTACCTCTACCAGCACTCTAAATACTACGAAAAGAGCCACTTACGCTATCCAATCTTAAGAATACAATAGAAATCTTAAGACCAATTTCTGCTTGGATTTAAGAATATAAGTCGTATATTTGCCACCCCAATCGGAGGGATACCGATGGGATTAAACAATTTAAAAAATTTAAAAAATGCCAGCAAAAATTAGATTACAGCGTCATGGTAAAAAAGGAAGACCTTTTTTCCATATTGTGGTGGCGGATAGTCGTGCTCCGAGAGACGGTCGTTTCATTGAAAGAATTGGATCTTACAATCCTATTTCAAACCCAGCAACCATCGATTTAAACATCGAGAAAGCTACTGAGTGGATCATGAATGGTGCACAACCAACTGATACTACAAGAGCAATCTTGAGTTACAAGGGAGTACTTTACCGCGTTCACTTGAACAAAGGTGTTAAGAAAGGTGCTTTAACGCAAGAACAAGCAGATGCGAAGTTCAACGCGTGGATGGAAGCAAACACTAACAAAATCGAAAACAAAAAATCTCGTTTAGCTTCTGAGAAATCGAAGTCAGATTCAGCTCGTTTAGCAGCAGAATCTAAAGCTAACGAAGCGAGATTAGAAGCAAGAAAGCGTAAGGAAGCAGAAGCATTATTAGCTGAAACTCCTGCAGAAGAAACTTCAGAAGCACCAGCAGAAGATGCAGCTTCAGAAGATGCTCCAGCTGAAGCTTAAAATATTACCCAAAACCAAATAAAAGTCCTGCTTTAACCGGCAGGATTTTTTATTTTAGCCCCAATGAAAAAATTAGAGCATCATTTTCCAGAACATTATCAGATAGGCACAATCCATCGAACTCATGGCGTGCGTGGCGATATGATTATGTCGCTTGATACCGATACTCCGTCACGTTATAAAACCTTAAAGCTTATCTATCTTAATCTTGATGGGACGCTAAAGGAATATGACGTCACAAAAATTACTATTCGCGAGAAAGAGAAGTCTGCAGTCATTCATCTCAATGGTATTGAAGACATGACAACGGCTGAAAATTATTTGAAGCTAGATTTATATTTACCCCTTTCTACCCTTCCGAAGTTAAGCGGAAAGAAATTTTACTATCATGAAATTGTAGGCATGAAAGTAATTGATGAAAAGCATGGTGAACTAGGAATCATTGATAACGTTTACGAGTTACCGCAACATCCAGTAGCAGAGTTCACAATGAAAGGTAAAACTGTTATGTTTCCTTTACTGGACATTTTCATTGACAAGATTTCACGATCAGAAATGATTTTTTATACTAAACTTCCCGACGGACTTCTTGAAACTTATTTAGAAGAATAATTTTATTTGTTTTGCTTCACCAAGCGATCGGTGTCGTAACGTAACACATTAAAAAACTTATTCTCTACGCATCCTCCACTAATACTGCGTTCAAATAAAAACGATTGACCGCTTACGCATTGATAGTTGTTTTCAAATAATTCAACATCTACTTTCATAGAATAAATATTTTGTAAAATATAGTTCACCATATCATAGCCAATAAACGAATTAGCAATTGGATCGGCGTGGTATTCATCAATATAATCCTGACGAAATTCTTTTACAGAAGCTAAATTATAATCAATAAAATAACCATTGAAAATAGTAGTCTTAAGTCCAGTTAGCTCCAACGGACTAATCGACTCAAAACCTTCCCAGCTTGGTAAACCACAAAGAGTGATTTTATAATTTCCTTTATTTGTCGCTAACATCTCCACTACTGTCGTTAAAAACGATTCATCATTAGTAGGAACGATGATATAATTTTCTTTTTTCGAACTCAACTTAGGCTTTAATAAATCCCATGTTGCTCCTTTGAAATTAAACTTTGCAATACGAGCTGATTTGCCTGTTAAACTATCTAATTCCGAATAAATAAAATTAACCAATTGCTCTTCTTTTTTATCATTGCGATGAATAACCAGATAATTCGCATTCGAGTCAGTCGTAAATAAATAATTTGAAAATTGCTTCAACTGGGTTAGATTACTTGGAGTAGCCAGCCACAATCCTGAATTGACTTTCATCAATGCCTGAGGAATGCTATTAAGTGAAACCACTGGTCGTTTGCAGCGCTTAATAAATTTCATCAACATCAAATTACAATTAGATGGAACCATGGCAAAGTAAAAATCGCAGGTATCTTTAATTGCTTTCTGAAGTGCAGTAACAGTAGATGTTGAATCCTTACCCAAATCAGTAATTACAAATTTAACTTTACCTTCTTTCAAATGATTGGTAGCCATTAATGCACCTTCGTAAAATTGCAGTGAAGGTAAAACGGTATTTACTATTGCCGGCTCCGCTACTTTATTTGTATCGTCAATCAATTGTTCTTTTAATTGAAACGACATTAATAAACCAATCTTGATTTCTTTGGATGTAGAAATATCCTGCGCCCAACTCAAATAAGTGGAACAAAGAATCAATAAAGAAATAAGAAAGATTTTTTTCATGATGCTAATTTAACTATTCCCACTCAATGGTAGCAGGTGGCTTCGAACTGATATCATAAACCACTCTGTTAACTCCTTTTACTTTATTGATAATCTCATTCGACATTTTACCTAAAAACTCATACGGCAAATGAACCCAGTCTGCTGTCATACCATCAGTGCTGGTCACTGCACGTAATGCAACTGCGTGCTCATACGTACGCTCGTCACCCATCACACCAACAGTGTTCACAGGTAAAAATATCGATCCCGCTTGCCAAACTTTGTCATACAAACCTTCTGCTTTTAATCCATTGATGAATATCGCATCCACCTCTTGTATGATTCGCACTTTCTCCTCAGATACTTCTCCTAAAATACGGATTCCTAATCCAGGTCCTGGGAAAGGATGACGATTTAATAATTCGGGCTTCATTCCCATTTCAGTTCCTACAATACGAACTTCGTCTTTGAATAAACTTCGTAATGGCTCTACTACTTTCAACTTCATAAAGTCCGGTAAGCCACCAACGTTATGATGCGACTTAATAGTTGCTGAGGGCCCTTTAACAGAAACTGATTCGATTACATCTGGATAAATAGTTCCTTGTGCTAACCATACGGCGTTTTCAATTTTGTGCGACTCTTCATCAAACACTTCAATAAAAACACGACCAATTGTTTTACGCTTTGCCTCTGGATCTGACAATCCTTTTAATGCATCATAAAACTTTTGTGAAGCATCAACACCTTTGATATTTAATCCAAGATGTTTGTAATCTTCCAATACCTCTTCAAATTCATTTTTTCGAAGCAATCCGTTATTAACGAAAATGCAATGTAAATTTTTTCCAATTGCTTTGTGCAACAACATCGCTGCTACGCCTGAATCAACTCC
>JBDKGQ010000075.1:0-5739 GCA_039798145.1 Bacteroidota bacterium | reverse complement strand
CAGCAACTTTTTTCCTTTCATTCCCAGCGGATAAAAATAATCGCCTTCACGGTAGGTTCTTAGTTCAAGAGGGAATTGAATTTTATGTTGATCAATTAACGCAGTGGATTTTAATTGAGTTTTTAATTCAATATGTTGATTGGGGATTTCACGAAAATTAAATTCAAGTTGATTAAATATTGCAGGCTTGCTGATGGTATCAATTTGAAAAGAAGCAGTATTAATAACTTCACTTTTCTTAATTAGAATACTTCTTCTATCAATAAGCGCGATATGATTTTCACTGTAGAATTTTTTTCCTGATGTATGTTTTACATCAAGCATCTGAACACAGTTTTCAAAATTAAATCCATAGGAATTTATTAAATGAAACAATAAAACCGATGGCTCATTCTCTTTAATCAATAGCTCACTATCGATTTTTAAAATCCCATTTTCGTTACTACAAAGTTGTGATTTTTTTTGCTGAATAAAATCTCGAAGTATGTTGTTATTATAACGAGTAATCTCTGCAAATTGCAGCAAATTATTTTCCGCTGATGGAAACTGTTTTTCTAGTTCAGGAATAATAATATTACGAATAAAATTTCGCTGGTAATCTGATTTTTCATTGCTGCTATCTTCTCTCCATTCAATTTTATTTTCTTTCGCGTAGTTGATAAGCTCTTGCTTTGAATAGTTCAGTAAGGGTCTGATGATATTGTTTTTAAAAAACGACATGCCCTCCCATGAAAAACTCCCTTTCCCTCGAAGGATATTTAATAATATGGTTTCCGACTGATCGTTTTTATGATGCGCAACAACTAAGTATTGTAGTTTTTTGGTTTGGATAATTTCATAGAACCAATTGTATCTTAACTCGCGCGCGGCCATCTGAATCGAAACGCCTTTTTCTTTGGCATAAAGGGAAGTGTCGAATTTTTTTTCGTTGAATACTATATCATATTGCAAACAAGTTTTTTTGACAAGCAAATGATCTTTTTCGCTTTCATCTCCTCTCAGATTAAAATTGCAATGGGCCACTTCAAAATCAATTTTTGATTTTTTGAGTAAGTGTAATAAAACCATAGAGTCTACACCGCCAGAGACAGCTAACAATAATCTAGAGGACTGAAATTGCCTCATATCGTTTTGAAAGAGTTGCTCGATAGTTAATGTTTGACTCATGCTTAATGCAAATTTATTTCAGAATAATCAATTCCCAATAACTGCAAATTAGCATTTGCTTTTAAAAGGCACTCGTTGTATTCGTCAGTGGCATTACTATGAACTGTAATAGCACCGCCAGCAGCAACAAGCGCTTCTTCTTTCTCTGAATTGTATAAGATACTCCTGATAACCACATTAAAGTCAAAGTCGCCATTCGGATCTATATATCCAACAGATCCACTGAAAAGTTCTCTCGAGAAACATTCAATTTCATCAATAATTTTAATTGCGTTCTGCTTTGGAGCTCCCGTCATTGAGCCCATCGGAAATAGTGCTTTTAAAATCTCTGAAAACGAAACATCCTCTTTTAATTGAGCTTCAACGGTTGAAATCATTTGAAATACCTGTGGGAATTCATAAACCCCAAATAACTCCTTGACATTAACGCTGCCTTTTTGAGCTATTTTACTCAAATCATTACGCGTTAAATCAACAATCATTACATTTTCTGCTCTTTCTTTTTCGCTTGATTGCAATTGAGATTTTAATAGCTCATTTTGCGTAGCATTATCTGTCTTTTTTATTGTTCCTTTCATCGGATAACAAGTGATATGTTGCCCGGTTTTTTTAATAAATCGCTCAGGACTTGCACAAAGTAGATAGTCGTTATTACATTTTAGGAAGGCTGCAAATGGTGAGGGTGATTTTGATTTTTGATTTAAATATATATCGATTAAATCAGGTTTATTTATATTCATGATAAAGGGGATACAATAGTTGACTTCATAGATATCTCCTCTTTTCAAATACGATTGAATTTTATTAAATCGAATTTCATATTCGTTAAAATCAACATACTTAACAAGGCTGTTTGATTTGTTTTTATAATCGAAAATTTCGTTGTAATGGTTGGACTCAAATATTGATTCGACTAAACTTAAGTTGCCATAAATAGTTAACTCATTATTTTTTAAAATAACAACTGTTTCAGGAATAAAAATGGTTAATAAATTAAAATCAAAACGCTGTTTATGATTTGATTTAATAGTTGGATATATAGAATTAAATAAGTTGTAGTTTATCTGAACAAATTTCCATTCGTTGTAAAAAGTAGTAAGGAATTCATCTACAACTTCTATGTTTTGATGATTCAAATGAAAAGTGTTCTTTGCACCAACACCAGCGATGAAATCATAAACTTTTTCGCCCTTGTTTTCTAATCCTGTTTCTAAAATGCCAAAATGATCAAATCTCTGACCAGCCATCAATAGGTTTTTAGTGATTACTGAGGCATCCTGAGGTGTAACTTTTTTAGAAAAAATGGGTTTCATAGGCCTCGCGAAGTTAGGGCGAAAATTTGAACTGAAATAAAACCGATAAAATTCATAAACACTTGAAAAACAACATAGAATGGCTCTATGGTCTTTTGGTAGGGATATTTGTCGCTCGCCAAAAGAATTGGGTTGTTTGCCTATTAAATCAGATACTTGGGTGTTTTTTATGGGTTTCTACTAAAAAATCACTTGATAAATCAGTTTCAGATTTTTATATTTACCTCGAAATTGGAGAAAGATTCTTCAAGCAGGTGTTACAAACACTTGATCAATCAGTAAATAAAAACATAAAAATTCTTGTCGGAAAAGCTTATCCGATTATGAGTTTATCGAGTAAAAAAACGTATTGTGTATGAAAAACAATTACTTGTTTAGTTATCTAAAAAAAGGAATGAAATCCGTTACATTTCTCCTTTTAACTTTGATGATGTTGGGCTCACTTGACTCAACAGCCCAAGTTGTATTGCAGTCTGAAAGTGTCGAGAGTAACTTTTTCCCGATGCCGGGTTGGAGAACTCGTAAGGGGGTTGTGGCTGAATTCTCAAGAATTGCAGCAGCAGCGACTTCTGCACCAACAGCGCCTGCTTTAACTACTGGTACTCCATCCACTGGAGGTCCCGTGGCTGCAGTAACTGGTGGCGGAAGTAACGTAATCATGTTGAACAGTTTTATTTCAAGTGCTGATACGGCGTATTTGATTTCAAAACCTTTTGACTTTAGTAACAATGCAGGGACGAATCCAACTTTTAGTTTTTGGGTTTATCGTGATGCTGGTTATCCAGGTGTGAATGATCGTTTAGAGGTGTTTTGGTCTGGTGTATCTCCTGGACCTGGTGCTGCCTTAACTCCAATCAATCACCAAGGTGGAAGTAATGTTATTCCACGTTTAACTACTGCATTCCCAACAGCAATTAATGGAGCTGGATGGTACGAATTCAAATTTTCTTTACCAGCAGCAACTTATAATACAAAGCGTAATTATTTTGTTATCAAGGGTATTTCTGCTCTTGGAAACAATATGTACCTAGATAATTTCAGTGTTAATACGTATCCATCTGCTATGTTAGCAACAGATGTTCAGTTTGATGCAGTTCAGCAGAATGGAGCTACAACGTCTCAAGGTGCTACCAATCAGTGGATCCTTGGTGTTCGTTGTGTTGTAGGTGGAAACTCAGGTTGCGGTGCATTAACAACAGCGGGTGTGAATAATCCTGTAAAATTAGATTCATTATTATTTAATACGAACGGTTGTAGTAACATTGCGACCGACATCTTAAATGCAAAGGTTTATTATACTGGGGGGTATGATCAGTTTAACCTTAGCTATATCTCTCCATTCCCAGCTACTACAGGTATTGCAGGAGCTTCCTATCCAAAACCTATTTATGGTAATACTTTAACAGGCGGGCAGATTGCAACTAACTTAGATTTTCAAAATTCGGCAGGTAACTGTTTTTATCTAGAATATGATACTACTTATTTCTGGTTAGTTTATGACATGAAAGCCGCAGCAGGTGGTAGTAATTATGTGGATGGTGACTTTAGAGGTGCTGTTGTTGGTGGTCCAACTACATGTCCTTCACCAGTTGGTTCTGCAACTTGTATTTCAGCAACTACTACTACATATTCAATTGTAGGTGCATGTCAGATTGATATTCCTTACTGCGTACCAACCTATTCATTGGGGACATCTTGGGCTGGTTATACTAATAATGATTATGTTCATGGAGTATCATTAATCGGATATGGTGGTACAGCTATCAATGCTACAACGAATGCCGTAGCATTGCAATTAAATACATTATCTTGTTATCCAGGTTGCCGATTTGTAAAACATCCACCAGATTATGAATATCGTAGCCCGACCGTTTCAGGAAATACAGTAACACTTCAACAAGGTATTACTTATAGTATCACTGTTCAGGTAGGAACATACTTTAGTGGAAATAATATTTCTGCTTGGATTGATTTCAACAGAGATGGTACATTTGATAATAATCCGATGACATGGGGAGGTGCCGCAGGTACAAGTGCATATACAGGAGAGCGTTTAGGATATGCCTCGTTAACTGCATTGGGTACAGCAACTTGGACATTTACCGTGCCTTCAACGGGTGCTGTTCCGGCTCCATTCCAAGGATCAACACGTTTACGTGTGAGAGAGTGGTTTGCGGTATCATCAACGAATATGCATCCTTGTAATCCAGGAACATGGGGAGAGTGTGAAGACTTTATCGTTACGATTATCCCTAATTGCAGTGCCTCTTATAAATTATGGTTAGGAAATACAAACGATTGGAATAATCCAGCTAACTGGTGTCCTTCAGTTCCAACAATTACTGATTCAACAGTTATCAATCGTTCAATTGTAAACCCTGGAACACGTACATATTATTATCCGATAATTAAATCAGGCGTTTTAGCAAATTGTAAATCATTAACAATTTCTAATCAGGATTCATTATTTATTGATGCTCCAAATCCAGGATCAACAGCATTAAAAATTGCTGGTAACTTGAATAACAACGGATATGTGAATGTTGTAGGAGCATATAATCCAAAAAATAATGCCGTATATCCAAGTTCTGTCGGAACGCTACTTAACTATTTGATGACTCCCTTATGTGGTAAGACCTATAAAGCTGCGCAATCGCAAATTATTTATTTAGCAAGTGACTTATCATTATTGGGAATGCAGGCAGGTGATAAGATAACTGCCATCCAATTAAACGTAAAAAATAATGATTTAACAGTTCCAACGCGTTATTATCAAAACTTCGCAATTGGTTTTGCTAATACAGTAATTGGTTCATTTACATCAACAGCTCCTATTGGAGGAGTAACTAATGTGTATACCAATGCAAACCAACCAATTGTATTTGGAGTAAATACATTTACATTAGGAACTCCGATTACATGGGATGGGGCAAGTAATATTGTAATTCAATATACATTTACAAATCCTGCTTCAACAGGATCAACTAATAATGACTTTATTGATATTACTCAATCAACAGGTCGTAACTCTACTTTAGTTTTAGGTCGTTTGCTAACATCTGTTCAAACAGTGCCTGCGGCAGGTTCATTTGTCGGGCAAGTTACTTTGGATATAACAGGTAACGGTTCTCCAGTAGCTAATACTGCAAATACAGTAAGCGCCTTGATGACGCTTCGTCCAAATGCAACATTTATATGGGATCGTCCTTATGGAAAACCTAAGTTGGTTGTTCAAGGAAACTTTACGAATAATGGTCCT
>JBDKGQ010000074.1:0-5907 GCA_039798145.1 Bacteroidota bacterium | reverse complement strand
AAGCGTATGCGCCCTCACACTTTAACAACGCCAAAACCATTAGTGCCTGTTGCAGGGAAAGCAATCGTGCAGCATTTAGTAGAAGATATCACACGCATGTGTAATCAAAAAGTAGAGGAGATTGCGTATGTTGTTGGACATTTTGGAAAAGAAGCGGAAGATAATTTAGTTGCTATCGCGGAGAGCTTAGGAGCGAAAGGAAGTATCCATTACCAAGATGAACCACTTGGTACTGCGCATGCTATTTTATGTGCATCATCGGCGCTAACAGGACCAGTTGTTATTGCGTTTGCTGATACGTTGTTTAGTGCTGATTTTTCGATGGATCCCAATTGCGATGGAGTAATTTGGGTAAAGAAAATCGACGACCCTCGTCAGTTTGGTGTGGTAAAAACTGAAGCTGATAATACGATCACTGATTTTGTTGAGAAGCCTCAAACGTTTGTAAGTGATTTAGCCATCATTGGTATTTACTATATCAAGGACGGTGATAACCTTAAAAATGAACTTCAGTATTTGATTGATAATAATATCCGTGAGAAAGGCGAATACCAGTTAACAAATGCTTTAGAAAACATGAAGCTAAAAGGAATGAAGCTTAAGGCGGGTACTGTTGATGAGTGGTTAGATTGTGGAAACAAAGATGCCACTGTTTATACGAATAAGCGAGTATTAGAAATTAAGCATAGTAACAACCATGTTGCTAAATCAGCATCTGTAAATAATTCAGTGATTATTGCGCCATGCTTTATTGGTGAAAATGTAGTAATTGAAAATTCAGTTGTTGGTCCTCATGTTTCTGTTGGAGATAATACAACGATACAAAACTGCGTTATCAAAAACAGTATTATCAGAAATGGATGCTTATTGCAGGATGCTACAATGGACAATTCGTTAGTTGGTAATCATGTGACCTATAAACATAAACTCAACGATTTAAGCTTGGGCGACTACTCTACCACAGCATGATAAAAAAACACATTGCTTTTATTCTTTTTGTTGGAAGTCTTTTTCTGACGGCCTGCAGCTCTACAAAAAACAGTAGTGGCGGTAATGCGAAGCCGTTATCAGCACAAGAAGAGAAAGTTCAGATTACAGCAACCTATGCTTTCTTCAATGCAATGAAGGAAAAAATGACCGGCAATCCTGAAAAGGCGGCTGAGTTATTTTCACAAACGTTGCGTGATGATGCTAAGAATGATGCTGCTATGTATCATCTCGCGGAAATATTTAACGAGAACAAGAAATATGGTGATGCTTTATTTTTCGCAAAGCAAGCGGCTACATTAAGACCTGAAAACCCTTGGTATCAACTTTTATTAGCTGATTGTTATCGCAACAATGGCAAGGTGGAAGAGTCGGCAGCGGTATATCATAAGCTATCGAAATTATATCCGAATAATGCTGAGTATTTATTTGAAGAATCGGATTTAATGTTGATGCAGAATAAATTGTCGGATGCAATTCGATTATATGACCAGATTGAAAATATTATGGGCATCACTCCTGAATTAATTCAACAAAAGGAGAAGCTTTATTTAAAACTTGGTGATGTAAAAGGTGGAGCCGGTGAAATTGAAAAGCTAATAAAATCAGATCCGAACAATATTGAATACTATTCCATCTTAGTTGATTTATACTCTGCTAACGGAATGAAAGTAGAGATGCAACAGACGATTGCTAGAATGGAAAAGATAGATCCTGATAATCCGAATGTGGCACTAAGCAAAGCAGAGCAATATCGTAGTGAAGGAAAAAATCAGGAGTCGTTTGAGCAATTGAAAAAAGCGTTTGCATCAACGAAGTTATCTTCAGGAATTAAAATCAGTATTCTAACGAGTTATCTTCCACTAGTAAAAGATAATCCTGATATGATGTCGCAGGCTTTTGAATTAAGTCGTTTGCTAAGTGAAACAGCTCCTCAGGAATCAAATGCGCAAGCAGTGTATGGCGATTTCCTTGGAATGAATAACAAACAGACGGAGGCAAGAGAGCAATATCGCAAAGCAGTAAAGCTTGATAAAAATAATTTACAGGCATGGCAGCAATTACTTTTTCTTGAAATTGATTTGAAAGATTATTCTGCACTTGAATCGGAATCAGAAGAAGCGAAATCATTATTCTCTGACCAAAGCTTTTTATACCTACTTAATGGAATCGCTAAATCGCAAAATAAAAAATATGAAGAGGCGGCGAAGGCTTTTGTGACAGGAAGTAAAATGGTGGTTGATAATGACGAACAGCTAATTGAATTTTATACCAACCTTGGCGATGTTTACAATACATTAAAAAAGTATGAGGATTCTGATAAATATTTCGGTAAGGCTTATCAGTTAGACTCTGCCAATATTACGGTCTTAAATAATTGGGCGTACTTTTTATCACTTCGAAAAGAGAACTTAACGAAGGCAGCTTATATGTCGGATAAAGCTAATGTATTAAGTCCTGGGAATCCATCTTACGAAGACACTTACGCTTGGATTTTATTTGTGAAAGGAGATTATATCGAAGCTAAGAAATGGATTGAAAAAGCAATTCATGATGGGGGTGCTACCAATGGTACTATCATCGAACATGCTGGTGATATAGAATATAAACTAGGCAATGTGAATGAAGCTGTGGAGATGTGGAAGAAATCAAAGCAGACAGGTGATCACTCAGAACAGATTGACCGAAAGATAAATGAGAGAACCTACTATGAGTAATCATTCTATTCGCCTTGTAGCGTTCATTTTTGTTTTGATGGTATTGAACGCTTGTAAAACTCCACAGAAGGTGGTAGCTCCAGTGACTGCTGATGTGAAACCCATGGTGAATAAATCCGTGCAAGAATTACAAGACAAACTTGATTCAGCAGCTTTTAATTTAAATTATCTGACAGCAAAGGCGAGCGTGGTTTTGATTACAGATAGTAATGAAATGAGCTTTAATATCAGTTACAGGAGTAAAAAAGATAGTGTTATCTGGATTTCTGTTTCGCCCTTATTAGGAATTGAAGTTGCGCGATTAATGATTACTGAAGACTCTGTTAAAATACTTGACAAAATAAATAACAAGTACGAAGTAACATCCTTTGAATCGATTAATAAGATGTTACAGATGAAAGTTAATTTTGAGATTGTGCAGGCTTTACTTTATGGAAACTTTTTTGCGTACAAGAAAAATGAAAATCGTTTTAACTCTGTTTACTTAGAAGACAGTTTAGGTTCGCAGTTTTATATTTTAAGTTCATTGAACAAGAAAAAATTAAAGCGATCGTTAGAAGAAAAAGATTTAAATAAACCGGTTATACAAGATGTGTATGTGAACGATACCACTTATCGAATTAATCGTGTTCAGGTAGAAGACCAGCGTATCAATAAAGTTTTAAATACATCGTATAGCGATTTTCGTTTGACAGATGGAGGATTGTTTCCGTTTAAATTAAAAACAAATATTACAGCAGAAAAAAATATTGAAATCAGAATAGAATACGGAAAAGTGGCAAAAGCAGAATCACTAGAGTTTCCGTTTAATATTCCGAACAATTATGAAAGGATTCGTTAAAATACTTTTAGTTTTTGTTATCGGGATTTTATCCTGCAATACTGTATTGGCACAATCGAAAAAAGAATTAGAAGCGAAGAAAGCAAAGATTCAAAAAGAGATTGAGCAAACGAATAATCAATTAAAGCAAGTTTCTAAAAATAAAAATGCGACGAAAGAGCAAATCGCTGCACTAAAAAAGAAAATAGAACTTCGTCAATCGTTAATTACAACCATCAATAGTGAGATTAATGAAATTGGGAGTGAAATTGCAACTACCAGCAATGAGATTACTAATTTAGAAACGAAGCTTGGGAATTTAAAAGAAGATTATACTAAGCTCATTTTATATGCTGATAAAAATAAAAATGTGTATCAGCGATTAATGTTTGTATTTGCGGCGAGCGATTTTAATCAGGCATATCAGCGAATGAAAATCATTCAGGAATTTGCTGAATATCGTCGTACGCAAGCGGAAGAAATTATTGCTACAAGAAATCAGCTGAGTGGAAAGAAAACAGAATTACAGCAACAGGTAGATTTAAAAACGCAGTTAAAACAATCAGAAGTTTCTAATAAATCTCAACTCGAAAAAGAAAAAGTTAATCAAGCGGAATTATTAGAGCAACTTAGTTTAAAGGAAAAAGCATTGAAACAAGTCTTGGCGCAAAAGCAGAAGACAAAACAAAATTTAGATCGTGCGATAGAGCGATTAATTGCTAAAGAAATTGAGAAGGCAAGAAAGAAAACTACTACAACAACTGCAAAGACTACCACACCTAAAACGGGATCAAAAACAACGACTCCTAAAAAAGTAGAAATTACACTTACACCTGAAGCAGAAAAATTATCGAATAGTTTTATTAGCAATAAAGGTGCTTTGCCTTGGCCTGTTGAGTCAGGGGCTATCAGTTCATCTTTCGGACAACATGAGCATAAAGATTTGAAGGGCGTTATCATTAACAATAATGGTGTCGATATACTAACGAAACAGAATGCCTCTGCGCGTGTTTTATTTAACGGGGTAGTAAGTGGAATTATCACGTTACCGGGAGCAGGCAAGGCGGTTATTGTTCGTCATGGCGACTTTTTCACGGTGTATTCTAACTTAGAAACGGTGTCGGTAAGCACAGGACAGAATCTTTCTACCAAACAGAGCATTGGTGTGGTAGCTTCCTCACAAGAAGCTCCTGGAAAGGGAGAAATTCACCTCGAAATCTGGCGAAACAGCGAAAAACTGAATCCTCAATCGTGGATTGCAAGGTGATTTTAGTTTAGTTTGATAATAAGTTCGATTTTCTAAATTTTATTTTTATACCTTTGACTCGTCGAAAAAAACAATCGTTATGACATTATTAATCACATTAGGTTTATTAGGATTAGGTGGACAAGAAGTTACTTTAATCGTTGTTGTATTATTACTCTTTTTTGGAGGTAAGAAATTACCTGAGTTAGCACGTGGATTAGGAAAAGGAATTAAAGAATTCAAAGACGCATCGAAAGGGGAAGAAAAGAAAGGAGAAGAGAAAAAAGAAATCGAAGGCGGAAACTAATTCTTCGAACAAATAAAAAAAGGGCTTGATGAAAATCAGGCCCTTTTTAGTTTATAGTTGGGTGGTATTATTTTTTCTCTGCTTGCGCTTTTAAATCCTTCAAGCCGCTATCAAACGCATCGCCCATCATCGTAGTGCCGAATGTCCAGAACACGCGTGAGAACGGATTATTTCCAATATCGCTACTAAACGACCAAGTTACTTTAGTGGCATTGTTTCCTTCGGGACGAAAACGAAATTCTGATTGCGATAAACCTTGTCCTTTAAACTCCAATTGAAATTTAACCGACGAATACGGTGTTGTATTTAAAATCGTCATGGTGCCTTCTCCTGTTTTCTCACTCGCCCACGTATACGTTGCGCCCGCTCCTGCGGGAATATCATTATAAGCGATCTTCGATTTCGGATCCATCTTTAAAAATGGATTCCATTGCTCCCAGTTCTTCAAAACATTTACTTGCTCGTAGGTTTTGTCTGCTGTAGCGTTAATTACGATTGAACGTTCTATTGAAACGGTTGAAGGCAGGAATAATCCAATAACTGCAACAAGTAATACGATGGCTGCTAGTGATAGTCCGATAATTTTTAAGATGCGCATAGGGGGATTTTTTGTGAGGCGAAAATAAAAATTTAATTGGTCAATTTGAAGATTTGATCCCGAAAAAATCGGGAGTGTTAATTTGAAAAAGAATTGATAAAGCGTGTTACGACAAATTGTAACTCTGCTTTATCGTTTCTTAATTTAACTTGAATACTAAAATTTTTATTGTGTTCTATTCAAGCAAGAAATAACTATCTTATTATTGATATCAATCTCTATCTTTTAATG
>JBDKGQ010000073.1:0-5916 GCA_039798145.1 Bacteroidota bacterium | reverse complement strand
AATTTGTACATATCAGTTCCAATACATTTTATAAAATAAATGTACCCATTTGGATATTTCTTTTCATTATTAATTGTTATACCAGAATAAGACTTTTTCTTAGGAACTATAATGTAATTACCTTTTTTATCTTGTGGTAAATTAAGTTGCCACATCTTTTCTGGCGTTTCTATGTATTTTTTAATTCCTCTCATCAAGTCTATTTTTATTATCGTAAACAAATTTTATCATGTGATTCACACACTTTTGGCATCCTCTGTAGCTAAAGTCCTGATTCGGGCTGATTAGTTTAGCAAGCCTGTAGAACTCAGCCATCTCGGAATCTGTAGGATGGGCATCTATACCGAGCTTCACCCTGTCATAAAAAAATGCCATCCGTTCAAGGAAATCATTCATAAGTCCATCTTTCGTTTTATGTTTATTCTTGCTTTTTTAACTGTATTAAATATGCTCACGTATGAAATCCCTGTAATCTCCTCAACCTTGCGGTAACTACCATGCTCTGCATATAATTCTAAAATTCTTGCTTCGTACCAATAGAGCTTATTGAGTGGGATATCAGGTACCGGATCTTCAAGGTCTTGTGCTTTGTCTGGGATATTATCCGTAAGCTCCTCCTTGCTTAAGGTCTTTGTCCATGAAGAACGTTCCCACCTGACCATGTTATGAAGCATCTTCGTGATGAATGGCAGCAATTTATTACGTTCCGCAAGGTCTAAAATGAAGGCTTCATCCTTTAGTAGCAGCTCCGTGAATGTGTGCTGAAGTACATCCTGTTGAATGTCCACAGGTCGAATCCTTGAAAGGCACTCCTTCAGTTCCTTGGATTTATAAATATTCTCAAGTAATTGCTTACTATTCAACACACAAAAATATAGCATAATGTGGTGATTTATTAGGATTTGTTAATAGGGTAGGGTAAGATAGCTAAAAAATGGGTTAATTTATAGTTTTACACCATTTACACCAACTTTACACCACGACCAAAAAACTAAAACTCAATGTGGGCTTATGTTTCAGAGGAATTTACACCATTTACACCATTTACACCACATTCTGAAATATATATATTAAATATAAGTAAGTAAGTAAGTTAATATTACTATTATATAATAATTGGTGTAAATGGTGTAAAAGGGCTCAAATGCAGTGTGGTATTGCGTTTGCTTTTACACCACGCTTAGTGTAAATGGTGTAAATGGTGGTTAATTATTCGTTATTGTTTATCTTTTTTGCGTAAGTACCTCGTTTTACTTGATCAAACTGCTTTGCAAAAGATTCCTTTTTCATGCATATTTCAAACTTCCTCAAGGGTAATCCATGAAGTTTGCAAAGCTCCTTCGCTTGTTTATTGGTGAATTCGTTTGGAAGCAAATCGTAAAATTCTTGGTCTTCTTTAGGCAGGCCTAAATTTATTTCGCTGGTGATATTACCGATTATCCGAATAGTATTTTCAGCGTAATACCGGTATAAAGTCCATCCTTTTTGCACTATCTCAGGAGTAATAACAGGAGCAACCATGTCGTGAATGATGGCTAAAATTTGACACAATCGAGGAAAATAAGCCGACATCTTAGCCTCTGTTCCCATGATATACTGCTCGGCTCTTGTTTTAATTCTTTTATTAGCTTCACCTAATAATTGTTTTGTAAGTTTTCGATACTCATCCTTGGCCGCCTCGGTAATTTCTATTTTTGTCTTGACTATCTTATCATTATTATAAAGATTCCCTAATTTATAAAGCATCTCTATTAAATCCTTCCAATCTTTACACATCTCTTTTTTCTTACTAAAAGGATCGACATCTTCGTTCAATAAAATATAATCACTGTCAACCATTAGGAATCTGGAAGCAAAACCACTCTGTAACTTATCCTCTGAGAAAACGTTTTGTAATCGTGTAGGTTGCGTTCCCATAAGTAAGTTAAGGTTAAGGTTAGGCACAACCCTTTCACGCGCTTCATCGCTTCTTATTTGCGTCTGACGGCCTCCGCTGAATGCCTTTGTAAAGAAACTTATAGAATCATTGTTTTTTTTATAACCTCCAGCATTTAAAATGGATTCGGCTTCATCTTGATAAACTCCTATGCCGTTACGTTGGTGTACCGATTTTGCAATATATCCCTCAGTAGTTCCATCGACTGCAATTGGTATATATCGCGATGGTTTTTTTTCATTAAATACTTCTTTGTTTATTGCCGCTTCACGTTTTTTTGTTTCCCATTGCTTTACTTGTTCATCATAATCTTTATCATATTCTTCTTCAACATCCTTTAAAACATTTTCACACATTACTTTGAAAGCAGGAGTTTTGCCAACGGATACAGGAGCAATCATTAAAGCAAATATGATATTTTTAGCATCACCATTAAATTCAGAATAATATCTTGTACCTGCCAAACTGCTTATTGTCCAGATTCCTGCTGTTGCTACAAATTGTGGTGCAAGCGATCTGGCTTCACATACCTCTATAATTGATTTTGCTATATTATCAGGGAAAACTTCAAGAGGAAATCCTTCTTTTATTTCAGGTTCTTCTATTTCGTCTCCTTGGGCTGTAAGTATCATCTTACAAATATCAGCAACCATATCCCAGTCTCTATCATGTTGGTAAAATAATATAAACGAAGGAGGCAGTGACCAAATATCATACTCTTCCTTATTGTGCCAAGATGGAAAATCAGGAAATGAACCTGAAAATAAAAGCAGTCGTTTTATTTTATAATAGACTTTAGCTGAATATAATGATGAAGAACCTTTACGAAGAAATGCTACAAATTTTGAATCTTTACCATATCTGAAATCTTTCACTTCAAATAGTCCAATATCATTTAGTAATCGTGTGAAATTTTCATCCGTGATGGTAGTATCAAACTTGTGAAATAATTCCCTATATTTTGGTTCGTATGAAATGGCCTTCTTACTTGGATCATATTTTGGTTTGTATTCATTAAACAATTGGGAGGTAAGAATCAATTGATTGTATTCTTCATCATTAATGAAATCTATATCTTCCATTGATTGATGGTAAACAGAATAACCAGGTGTGGGATAAGTATATATTAATTTTTTATTACAATAAAGTGCTATAACTTCCTGACCCTTATCTCCTTTCGCTATTCCTATCTTATGTTGTAGTTTATCATATTTAAACCAAATATGGTATCCTTTATTTCTTGTTTCCTCAATATAAAATTTATTATATAAATCAGGATTAGTGTTAAGTATTATGCTCTTCCACTCTTCAAATATTAGTTTTCTCTCTGTGTTTTTTATATCAAAATCAAGGCAACCGATTTCGTTTTCTACCCTCACCATCAATCCATTATGCTTAGGTTCGTATGAGTAAGGTGTTTTAACGTGTTCCCATTCTTTTGGATGTATTGCTGATTTATTTGGTAGCCACTCGATAGGTATAGGGAACAAGCCTATAGCTAAATAATCTTCATAGTATTGTTTAATCATATTATTAAATCAAAATTCCCGAAGAAGTGCCTCTGGTAGAATCGGATGCGCTTGCACCCTCAGAAGCCCCCCTCCGGGAAGTTTAACAAGTTTATTTTTATCGGGATTCTACTTCCGATAAGTAAAATTATAAACTTTTACATATTTTTTCTAAAAATAAATTAATAGTATCAAATTCTTTTTGAATAGTGCCTCCTTCATCAAATTGCCCAGTTAATGAATCAATAGAATCTCTAATTTCCCTAAGCGATTCATTTTTTTCGCTTTCAAAAACAATTTTTAAAGCATCACTAAATTTAATTCCATAATTTTTTTCAAGAAACCTTGCCTCATTAATAACATCTACGTATTCCATGATTTTTATTAAAAATCCCCCAAAGACTGGCATCAATGGGGGCAGTTCAAATTAATGAACTCAATGCGTTATATATGCCAGTACATAACACATCGGCTATAATTTTTACAAATTTACAACTTTATCATATATCTCAAAGAAATCTTCAGGGCTGCCACAAAACTCATAAATACCACCTGCTTTCCTTTCCCTTTGTTGTTCAAGTAATTGATGTTCGGATGGCCTGTCGCGACCTACTTTGATTTCAATCATAACACTTCGTCCGTTGATGGTCGCGCTAATATCCGCTGTTCCTCGCCTCGTAGTACTTCGCATCCATTTTTTTGTGGTCAGCACCGCCCCTGAAGCTGTTTTCTCAACTCCATCAACTAACCGGCCACTTACATTAATCCTGGTCGCTCTGAATCCCTGCCATGTGAGGTAGTTAATGATAAATGTAGTCAGCCCATTTGCCTTCGCCACTACAGGCATCTTAGGAGGCGTATAGTGACCGTTGCGGTAAGCGTTTGGATATTGCTCCTTGAAATAGTTTTCATGCGCTTGTAGGTAACGTTCTTTTATCATAATAATTACTTGCAAGTTTTAAGTGGTTATCCGTGAGCTTCAGGATGTCAAAATAAATATCGTTCAAGGTTGATGGCTTCACCCAGCTGCGTGATTTAAGCCAAGTAAATAGATGCTCCTTGTTGATAAATTCACCCCAGTGAGCTTCGAACATTACTCCTTTGAATTTGTAGATGCGGACAATTCAGAAATTGTCGATGTCGTAGTATTTGACTTGCATGTTTTTCTGTTTATGGTGTAACAGTGTGGACAGATGGGCAGGGATTCTTTTCGGCCTGCGATGGTTTGTGTGAAAAGTTTAAAGCAATTGCGACACTTAATCCACTTGGCGGTTATTTTCATATTGTTGTGTTTAAAATTGCAGCCCGTAGAAACGGGCCGCCTGTTTACCTATATAACCACATGAAAAGTTAAAAAGGAAGGCCAAGCCCGTCATCTTCGAACTTACTTATCGGCTTAGTACTTCCGCTTATAAATGTCTGTTCAGCCTGCTTTTTCTCTGGTGCCTTCAAATTGCCAATATACACCTTGGGAGCTTTAGCATCTCTCTGCTCTTTGCTTTGATTAATTTGGATGCTGCCGCTGTTTCCGTACTGGTCAACGGCATCATTGAGCCAGATAGTAACATTCAGCCACTTGTTACCGTTCTTGTCGGTCGTAATGGCTTCCTTGGGAATCTTCGACAGGTTAAGTCCTGCATTGTAAAAAGTATTCATAAAATTTAAAGCCCATGAGCCCCATGGGTGAGGGTTAGTTGTGGGAGCAGGACTCGAACCTGCATGGGATTTCTTTGCCTTGTCGTTAAGTCTCTACGTTTGCAACCGTTGTACTTTCCACCGATAATCCCTTCGAGTGTAGCGTCTACCGCGACCGGGTAACCCGATCCTTCCGCCATCCCACAATATTTATAATTTACTCAAATCTTCTTTCAATCTTATTAAAAAATTCTCATCCCCATCATCACCTGATAAAAACCAATCTATCCGCTGGGCATAGATTTGCGCTTGTTTTAATAGCAATAAACCTTCTTTAAACTTGTCTAATATTTCAGTCTGGTATTCTATATGATACAAATCATCAGGATATTCTTTATACCAATTTTGATTTCTATATCCTTCATCCTTTAGCTCTTCTTTTGTTTTCTTACGACCATTCCGCTCAATAATCTCCTCAATCGATTCGATTATTTCGGTTATTTTGTATTGGTTGTATTTGAAATAGCCTCCGCTCATAATTTTTCTATTTCTTGTTTAACTTGTTTCCAATAGTCTACATCTTCTTGTGATTGCCAATTAACTGATAATATTTCATCAACCGCAATCAATGCGCATTTTTTAACTCTTCTATTACTTCCTCCAAGTGCAGTATCTAAAACAACTAAATTGTATGTATTAATTAGTTCTATTGCTTTTTGTTTTGCTGTCATATTAAAATTTTATCATATCGTTTACATCAACGAAATGGTAGTCAGGATATGAGGTTTATTTATTTAATTTATTATAATAAGCATAAGCAATTAGTGACATAAGAGA
>JBDKGQ010000072.1:0-6166 GCA_039798145.1 Bacteroidota bacterium | reverse complement strand
GCGCTCCGCGGGCAACAAAGCGGATGGATGAACCGAGAGTTTTAGCTAGAAGGCGCCAGAGTGTTGAAAGGGCAGAACCAATTATCTTAAGAAAAGAGTAAAGAGCAATATTGAAATCATTGAAAATCCAACAAAAGAAGAAATCAATAAGTTAATCGCAAATGCACGAGTAATCGCGCTTCCTACTTTTCAATCAACAGGGGTAAAATTAAAACTAATTGACTCTTTATTTAAAGGTCAACATGTGATAGTAAACGAATCGATGATTGCAGGTTTTCCAACGCCTGAGTTAACCTTACTTGCAAAAACAACTGAAGAAATGAAAGCTTTGATTAAGGAATACTTGAGCAAACCGTTTACTTCAGAAGAAAAACAAAACAGAATTCAGAAATTAAATTTGCATTTCAACAACGAGAAAAATGCAGAGCAAATCATAGAGGTAACTGATAAACTTTTAGGTTAAGGAAGCCCACTTTTGTACTTCTGTTCCCAACTCCATTAATTTACCATTATCTATTTTAATTACTCTTGCTGGAAAGCGATCTATGATTGAGTAATTATGTGTCACCATTAGCACAGCACGATTACTATTTGCAACTTCAAATAGCAGCTTCATAATATCATTACTTGAATCAGGATCTAAATTACCAGTAGGCTCATCGGCAATGATTAATTCAGGATCATTTAAAAGAGCGCGAGCAATTGCCAAACGTTGCTGTTCCCCGCCTGAAAGCCCATTAGGAAGAATACTTCTTTTAGCCAATAGCCCTACCCGCTCAAGTACAAGATCAACTCTTTCTTTAATTTCAGTTTTAGACTTCCATCCAGTTGCCTGAAGATAAAAAACAAGGTTATCCTCCACTGAACGATCCGTTAACAATTGAAAATCCTGAAAAACGATTCCTATTTTTTTTCTTAGGTCGGGGATCATTTTCGACTTAAGTGTATTCAATCCGAAACCGACTACTTCTGCTGTACCATTTACCACAGGCAGCTCTCCATATAAAAGTTGTAATAGAGAACTCTTACCACTTCCTGTTTTGCCAATCATATATACAAAGTCGCCTTTGTAAATGGAAAGAGAAACATTATTTAAAACGATATGACTATCGTGAGAAACAACTATATCATTAAGTGCAACAACAGGACTATTCATAACCATTAATTTAATTCTAATTTACAAACTTTGCCAAATGGAATTTCATTCAGGAAAGTCATAATATGAACCTCCTCTTTTTCCAATCCGATTTTTGTCAGTGATTTTTCTGGTCTATCTAAACGAAAATAGGCTAACAACGAAAACTTATCGTCTCTTAGCTGAACATAATCGGGAATCTTAGCTTTCCCTTTAATTTTTAATAAATAATAGACCTTCATTGTTTTTTCTATCGAACAAATTTAATGAATGCTTGGTTTGAAAAATTTCAAGAAAAATAAGTTTATCAACTTTGATTAACTAAATAAAAAAAGGGACCGAAGTCCCTTTATATTTTAAATTTTATTTTTTCTTGTTTCCGTTTATTCCGGTTGGACTACCTACACGCGCCATGGCACATCTGAATCCTAACCAATCGGTTTGCTGATTTTCATCCAAGAATCTTCTAGTTCCAGGTGTTAAATAATATGCTAAGTCTTTCCAAGATCCACCTTTCACAACACGAGCTTTGTCATCAATCATAGTCGATTTCCCTGACATATATTTAGAACCTAAACCGTTTCCATCTTCATCTAACTCATCATCACCATCTAAATAGCCAATGTTATCTGCTTTCTTATAGTTTCTTCTTGTGCTAGCTTCTTCATCAGTTACATTACGATAAGTAACTCGACCTAAACTATCTTTTTCTGCGATTGCACCTTCTTCATCGCGTTGCTGCGTTTGGAAGACATTACCACGGAAAGAGTTGAAGTCAGAAACATCTTCGTGAGATAAAGGACGATAAACATCCATTACCCATTCTGAAACGTTACCTGCCATATTATATAAACCGAAATCATTTGGTAAATAAGAATAAACAGGAGCTGTGATACTAGCGTTATCATTTAACTTTCCAGCTACTCCCATCATATCACCACGACCACGTTTAAAGTTAGCTAACATTTCACCTTTAAATTTATCATCGGCATCACGCACTGCATGACCTTGCCAAGGATAAAGATTACGGTTATTTACGTTCTCATAAACTGTCTGACCAATTAAAGATAAAGCTGCATATTCCCATTCAGCTTCAGTTGGTAGGCGGTAGCGAGGAAGTAGAATTCCATCTTCCATTCTTACCTTACGAGTATCCATATTAGGGTTTAAGTCCTGAAGTGGGCTTTTTACTAAACCTTCATATTGACCTGCTAAATATGCATCTGTATTGAAGTTATCTTCATTTACCTGAGCTGGATTCACACGTAAAATACCTTCACGAATTAAAATTTGCTCATTTACGCGGTCTGTTCTCCAAGCACAATAATCATTTGCTTGTAACCAGTTAACACCTACAACTGGATAATCCTTGTATGCAGGGTGGCGGTAGTATAATTCAACATATGGCTCATTGAACGCTAAACGATCACGCCATACTAAAGTATCTGGTAAAGCTTTACGTGCAACTTCTGGGTAATCTGTACCAAAAACACGCTCTAACCAATATACATATTCACGGTAGTACTCGTTTGAAATTTCTGTTTCATCAATATAAAAAGATGCTACCGTAGCACGGCGAGGGATATTATCCCAATCCTGAACAACATCTTGTTCAGTACGTCCCATTGTAAAGGTTCCACCTTCGATTAAAACTAAACCTGGTCCTGTTTCTTGTTCTACATAAGGAACAGACTCAAATCCTCCGTTTTTCTCATCGTTGTAGTTCCAACTGGTTGCACCAGACTTTTCATAGCTGTTGCAAGAGGATAAAATCATCATTCCTACAGCCGCGATTGGAAGCAAATGGCTTTTCATATTCATGTGTTTGAAGCTTTGAATTCGCAAATATGGTAAATAAACTAAAAACTAGGGCAACTTATTGCGCGGAATCTTTTCTTTTTTACTTTACACTCAAACTGCAACCCTAGGCTTAGCTCATGCGAGCCACCAGTTGAATTACTTAAAGATGAAACAGTTACGTCGTAACTATAGCCAAATTTAAACATCCCTCTTTGAAGTCCGATTAAGGCAATAAAAGAGTCGCTAGAAATAAATTTATCCTTACCAAAGTTACCGCGGTACCATAAACCTCCCACAATTGGAGAATGCAAAATGTACATACCGACATTTAACTGGTTAAATGATCCTTGTTGCTGATATAATAGATTAGGAGAGATAAATGTTCCTTCATCCTTATTTACATTTCCTCTGTATCCTCTTCCAGCACCATCACCTACAGGTAATAAAGCTCCAACGTGAGCTGTCACTTTCATAGGTAATTTACTAGAACCTTTAACAATAAAAGCTTCATCAGGTTGAGTCATGTGATGAACCGCTAAACCTCCATAAACCTTGCTTGAATAAATGATCATTCCGCTTGAGAAGTCCATGAATGAACGAGATTCTTTTGGTCTAACCTCTTGAGTTTCATAAACAAACCCATAGCGAGGGTCGATCATATCTCCGAAAGTCAACTTATCCCAATCAAGTTTCTTTTGCACATAAGTACCTTGAAGTCCGAAGCGCATCGAAAGCTTTCTGTTAATATTCAATTGGTAAGCGTAAACTCCGCTAATATTTGTTGTTGCGATAGTACCTTCTCCGGCTTTATCATTCATCACCATTAATCCTACTCCACCGTTCAACATATCGAAATGCTGATCGTAAGATGCAGAAGTTGTGATATACGTTTTCTTAAGAGCAGGCCATTGATTTCTGTAGTTAATGGCTACACGCGGACAACGTGCTGAACCTGCAAATGCAGGATTTAAGTACATTGGGTTCGCATAAAACTGCGTGAACTGAGGGTCTTGGGCAGTTGCTGTAAGACCAGCAAATAATAACAATCCCAATAATAATCTCTTTATCATAATGATTTACTTTTGACTTCGGGGAACTTATACGGCAAGATTCAAATTTGTTACAAAAATCTGAAATTTAATTGCAATAAACTCAAAATTGACTCCGTTAAAACTCCCTAATTATACTTCAAAGATGCAAATTATGTTATACATCTTCCCCACAAATTTAATTTTTCTTCTTTGAATTCACTTATTTTACAAAAAAAAATTAAAAAAGAGTCCCCAAACGACTGACGATTTAAGATGCGAAAAGTAAGAATAGTCCAATTTTTATTGATAATCATACTAACCTGCCACACATTATTGGGTATAGGACAAACTATTACCATTAGACCAAGCTGGATAGCATTTGATGAGTATGCCTCTGAGAAAGGGGACTTAAATTGCTCCAATTGTAGCTACTCAAAGGATGAATTTCACTATCCCTATTTTCAAAAGGTTATTGAAGGTAATTGTCAATTTACAATTACAAACGAACACTACTCAAAATGTAGTGTTACAGAAAACGCTTTAATTGCTTTATGGGATCTTGATTTCAAAACAACGATTAATAGTCAGGCCGCTAATGCAAGTGGTAAATCGTATACCATTTTTACTATTATTCCTTTTAGGAAAAGTGCTGATGTCGGATATGAAAAACTCGACTCGCTTTCATTGAAGATTCAAAAAACAAACAATTTATCAAGTCGAAAAGCAAGTTCATCCACATCCAACTCAGTATTATCTAATGGTGACTGGATAAAAGTTTCTATTGCTGAGAATGGAATCTATAAAGTTGATTTTAACTTTTTACAAAAAAGCGGTTTAATATCGAATGGAATAAACGTAAATGAAATAAAATTATATGGTAATGGTGGAGGGATGTTACCATTATCAAACAACGATTTTCGATACGATGATTTACAAGAAAACGCTATCCAAATTTTTGACATTGACAACAATGGTATTTTCAATAATGGCGATTACTTCTTGTTTTACGGTACAGAGCAAAATACTTGGAAATGGAATAGTACCGATAAAAAATTCACTCATAAGAAAAATCTTTTTAGTGATTCTACTTTTTATTTCATAACCATAAATAATAATGGTGTTGGAAAGCGTATTCAAGATAATCCTTCTTTAACCGGAACTCCGGCAACAAGAACCGTAAACCAATTTATTGATTGCGCATTTCATGAAAAAGATGAATATAACTTTATTAAATCTGGACGTAATTGGTATGGTGATGCATTTGATGTAGATATTAACCAAACTTTTGATTTTAATTTTCCGAATCTTCAGCCAGGAACTGTAAAACTAACATCATCTGTAATTTCACGAACCTCTACAAATACTTTTACCTCTAGTAAATTTTCCATCAATTATAACGGATCAACAATTTTAAATCAGTCGATATCGAACGTTGGAACAAACTATACCGATGACTTTGCAAGAGGCAGTACATTATCCACTTCTTTTGTAGCCAACAATGACAATATCAGTTTAAATTATATTTATACACCTTATAACTCATCCTCAACTGGCTGGATTGATTTTATTGAATTAAACGCGATTAGACGTCTCATCAATGCAAACAGCAATATGCTTTTCAGAGATGTCGACACGATTAATCAAAACGCAATAACGCAATATTCAATCAATAATATCACAGGAGAAAAGATTTGGGATGTTACCGATGTAACTAACGTTTCAAATCAGCAATACGATTTAAATAATTCAACAGCTACTTTTCATTCGAATACTCAATTAAACAGCGTAAAAAGTTATTTCATTTTCAACGACAATTATAAAACTCCGTCCTTTGTAGGTAACATTAATACCACAAAGCGATTTTTTAATTGTTACCAATGCAGAATTCCTTTCAGAAGCAGAGCGATTAGCAAATTTTAGAAGGACCAATGACGGAATGAAAGTAGTAGTTGCTACAACTGAAGAGATCTTCAATGAATTTAGCTCAGGTGCACAGGATGTAGCAGCAATTCGTGATTTTGTAAAAATGTTTTATGATCGTTCTGTTACGTTGGGAACTCCGCCAAAGTATGTTCTATTATTTGGAGATGGTTCGTATGACCCTAAAAATAGAATTGGAGGAAATACTAATTACTTAACCACTTTCCAATCAGAAAATTCTATTTCATTAATTGGCTCATATACTTCGGATGATTTTTTT
>JBDKGQ010000071.1:0-6000 GCA_039798145.1 Bacteroidota bacterium | reverse complement strand
TGCGGTGTTAAGCATGAAGTAGCTATGTTCGGACAGGCTAATTATAATGAAGAGCAATTAAAGAAGGATATGGCTGTAATTACTGAACAGTCGCTGAATATATTTGGTGGTCCGCATCCTTGTAAATATTATTTATTCATTGTACATAATCTTATTAATGGAGGAGGAGGCTTAGAGCATAAAAACTCTACAACTCTTCAAACAGAAAGAAATGGTTATGTAGGCGATGATTATAAAGACTTTTTGACACTTGTTGCGCATGAGTATTTTCATTTATGGAATGTAAAAAGAATGCGTCCTAAGGCACTCGGACCTTTTGATTACGATAATGAGAATTACACTAATTTATTATTCGTATCAGAGGGATTCACTGCATACTATGAAGATTTGATTGTGTACCGTAGTGGTTTTTATACACGTGATGAATTTTTACAGAAAGTAGCGAATTCATTTTCTTATTCCGATAACCAGCTAGGTGCCGCAATACAGCCTCTCAATGAAGCAAGTTTTGATGCCTGGATAAAATACTATCGTCCGAATGAAAATTCAAACAATAGCACGGTAAGCTATTATTCTAAAGGTTCTGCAGTTGCTGCTGCATTAGACATGATTATTCGAACTAAAACAAATGCAAAGAAATCGTTGGATGATGTGATGCAGGTGCTATATCAAACCTATTTTTTAGGATATAGTAGAGGGTTCACAGATGCTGAATTCAAACAAGCGGTAAGTCAGATAGCTGGAGTAGAAATGAATGATTTCTTTAACAACTATGTGTATAGTACGCAGCGTATTCCTTTTGATTCAATCGCTGCTGATTTTGGTTTGATGCTGGAAGATAATTTTGCTGACGATGAAAAAGTGTATCTCGGAATTAATATACAATCAGGTAAAAATACAATTGGATCGGTAGAGCGTAATTCGCCAGCGTGGCTTGCTGGCTTGAATGTAGGTGACGAAGTAGTAGCAATTAATGATATACGATTTGCTGGTGATATGACTAGTGCGCTTTCTGATGTGCGCATTAATGATAACGTAGAAATTTTAATTTCGAGAGGTGGTCTGATAAAACGATTTACGTTGAAAGCAACCAATACCCCGTATGTTAGTTATTATTTAGTACTAACGGAAGGCCTATCCGAAGTAAAGAAAAATATTTTAAAAAGCTGGTTGGGTGAATTTTAATTATTTGCCGATTATCACAAATTCAGTTCTGCGATTCTTTGCCATATTCACTTCTGTATCATTATCGGCTTTAGGTTTAGTAGCGCCAAAGCCTTTTGATGTAAGGCGACTTTTATCAATTCCTTGTTGAGTGAGATACGTTAATACAGCACTTGCTCTTTCTTCAGAAAGTTTCTGATTTTCCATCGGATTACCTGCATTATCGGTATGCCCTTCTATCGATACCTTCAATGATTTATTGATTTTCAGATATTCGGAAAAGTCTTCAATGATGTCTTTATCTTGTTGGTTTAACTCGCTCGAATTAGTACTGAATAAAATGTTGTTTAACTGATATGGTTTTCCAACTTCAATCTTTTTAACTTCTACGTTTACTTTTTTAGGCTGATTAAGCGTTGAGTCTTTCTTTGAAAAATATTGTGAGTTGTAAGCGAGTCCTTCTTTTTTTACAGTTAGAATATAATCATCATCAAAGGCTACAACAGATGCATACTTACCAGTGATACTATCAACTTTTACTTCTACTGTTTCTTTTGTCTTGACATTTTTTAATTCGATTTTAGCATTCGCTAATTCTGATTTGTCACCTTCAATTTCACCTTTTAAGAATAGTACTTTATCGGGTTTTACTGTTTCGGGCAAATCAAATTCATAAATATCATAACCCCCAACACCCTTCAAGCTGTTAGAAGCAAAATAACCTTTTTTTCCATCTGTACTAACAAAGAAACCTACTTCGTCTGCTTCTGTGTTAATAGGGTAACCAACATTAATTGGTTCCGACCAAGTACCATCACTTTTTAATTTACACATGTAAATATCAAAGCCACCCATGCCCGGTAAATTATCAGAGCTGAAATAAAATGTTCGATTGTCGGGATGCATAAACGGTGTTTTCTCATTACCGAAGGTGTTTATAAACTTTGGTAATTTAGATGGGGCAGACCAACCTCCAGTCATTTTTTGAGTGACGTAAATATCACTGGTTTTATTAACTGCATCTCTATAACTTACGAAGTAAAGCGCTTTACCATTTGGAGAAATACTTGGCTGACTATCCCAATATTTAGCGTCGTTTACTAGTGGACTAACACTTTCGGGTTCTGTCCATGTGCCATTGTTGTTTTCACAAGTATAAATATCGAAGTTGCCGCCTTTATTAACGGTAAAGAAAAGTGTTCTATTATCAACACTGATGGATGCACCTCCTTCGTTACCACTTGTAGATTTATTAAAAGGTAGTGGCATTGGGTCTCCTTTTGTGAAGGCACCATCTTTTTTCTCAGCAATCATAAATTTCTCTACATTGCTAACGGTAACTGCACCTTTTCTGTTTTCATCAAACCTTCTTGTAAAAAAGCATAATTCATTATCAGGAGAAATGATTGCGAGATATTCAGGATCTCCAGTAGATACACTTTTTAATGCAGTTGGATTAAAAGGAACAGGATTCATCATAAGCTTCGCTCTGACTTTTTTAATCGCCGCTTCCGAAGCATATTCTTCTCTCACTTTGCCAAAACTTAAGTATTCATCAAATAAGCGAATACATTCTTTAAATCGTTTTTGATTATAGTAATAATCGCCTAGGTGATAATAAGCATCGGCAGAGGCATCAGGGCAAAATCGGATGAGCGCTTCATATGCAGTTGCCATTTCAGCATCTTTATGAAACTGCATAGCAATATCGCCATATAACCACCACGCATTACCGTTAGTAGAATCCTCTTCAAGTGCTTTTAGTAAAAGTTCTTTTATCTTTACAAACGACTCTCGTGATTGATTCGCGCGTTCAGCATCTTCATAATACTTCATCGATTTTTTTACGGTCGAGAGCTTACACGATGCTGGATTTTGACTTAACGCAGGTGTAAAAAGGTTGATGGCCCAAAGTCCAAAGAATGCAAAGTATATTTTTCTCATTGCTGAATGCGAATCACTACAAATATTCAATCAAATTAGATAACTATTTATTGTAGTAGATTATTGTTTCAACAAGTAGAAGTTTATAAAGTAGGGCTATGGTATTTGTTTAGTAGTATTTATACCTAGTACGCTTTTAATTTGAATTCTCCTAAATTGAAAATTCTCAATCCCGAGGCATCGGGAAGTCCATTTTCAAATTGACACTCCCGATTTATATCGGGATCAAATTAATAATGTGGCCCCCAATGAAATCGTATTGTTGATTGATAGTTGGGCATAAAAAAGTCCAGATAATTTTATTCTTACCTGGACTTTCTAGATACTAATTGTTAATTTATTCTTTCACTAATTTCAGACTCTTTGAGCTGCTATTAGCATTCTTTAATTGCAATGTATAAATCCCCGATTTAAGCTCTTGTCCGATATTTAAATTGATATTGATTCCTTCTAATTCTTTTCGCTCAACCACTTTTCCTAAAACATCATAAATTTCTAACGTAAGTTTTCCTCCTTGATTATTAACGATAGTTATTTGTGAATTATTTACAAATGGATTCGGCTGAGCTGTTATTGTAGTTAAATTGTTTTCATTCGCTTGCAAACTAGTAAGGTTGCTGATAACAAAATTATCTAAACCTCCTTCTACAATATTAAACGTTGGACCTGGGTCGCTGATGTTTACAATAAGACGCATCGCAGAAGTAAGTGGCAGCAAACTTCCAATCTGATACGATTGATTAAGCCAGGTACTTTGATTCGGTTGCCCTGCATAGGTGCGTTCTAATAGGACAGTTGTTGATCCATTGGTAAGATAAATACTCATTGTATCATCAGGAGCCCCATTTGTCATTCCGCCATTATAAAACCATCTCTTATAGCTTAATGTTGCATTCGAATTATTGCTTAAATCAAAAATAGGAGAGGTTAAAATGGTTGCACCTTGATCCACATCATTGTCCCAAGGACCACCGCCACCATTGTCAGTAACAAAGCATTGATCACCACAATCACCAGATACATCGGTTCCAGGATTAGCAATTGCATTTTGATTGATTGTTTGAACTGGAATACCTCTTTCCCATGCATTTGGTGACGGACCACTAACCGTCCATCCAAAGTCTAATGCGAAGTCATCATAATAACCTGGAGTCAATGTAAAACTTAAAGGCGTTGCATCAACTTGAGAGCTAGAGCAAATTGTTTGATAGCCCCACTTACCAACAGTGATTGAATAATTATCTGGGTAAAATCCAGCTAATGTATATTGTCCTGCAGCATTTGTTGTAGCTGTTACATCAAATTGAGTGTTGGAGAAATGTACAGTCGCATTTGCAATAGGAGCGCCTGTTAAGGAGTTAGTAACCGTTCCTGTGGCAGCAACGGTAGAGAAGCTTACCAATTGAACATTCAAATTTGTTAGAATTCCATTGGTTAAATTTACTCCGAAAATAGTTTTAGTTACATAGCCAGCTTTTGATACTTGTATGTCGTAAGTGCCTGCTGTTGCAGTACCCGTTTTGTATTCGCCAGTTAGTTTACTTTGCTTACTGATATTTGTATTTAAAATTTGAATTGTTGCATTATTAATCGGTGTTCCTGATAATGAATCAGTAACAATTCCTTCTAAATAACAACCGCGTACATACGTAGGCGTTAGGACAAATAATCCGTTGTCGATATCAGAACAAACTAAATTTCCCGAAGGTAAGAAAGGATAAACTCCCCAACATCCGTTGAATCCTCCTCCCGAACCTTGAGGATAGGTATCGTAGCTACCAACAACAATCATGTTATCAGGTCTGCTAACATCAACAATAGCAATTCCATCTTTATACCAACTTACAATTTCAAAATCATCAAGCGTGTGTGTGTTATGTACAATTGATCCAGAACCAGGTGTTAGTTGTATTCTCCCAAGTTCTGTAATGTTGTTTACATCAGAAATGTCGTAGGCTGCTAGATAAGAATCATTCACCTCATCTGTGGTAAATAATACGTTTCCAGCATCATTTAGCCATGAGTTATGAGTAAATAAACTTGGGGTATTTTGAGTAGTAACTAATGTTGGATTTGCCTTATTCGTTACATCAAACACAGAAAAATAGCCATCGTATATATGACATCCATATAAAGTATCATTGCGTACATATCCATCATGAATATAAGAGCCAGGGGTATGACTTTGGTAAGTTGGATTCCAAGGATCTGCTAAGTCGAGAATTAAAGCTGATCCATTAAAAATATCGCTTCCGTATAGGTAACAAAAGCCATTATCAATATGTAGTGCGTGAATAGTATTGATTTGGTTGTTGATTGCACCATCACCTTTATAATACTTTAAAGGAACTGAATCAGGAAGATATCCAAGGTTTAAAATCTGTAATCCATTACAACATCCTTCAGTTGTAACATAGGCATAATTTTGCCATGTTTTTACTTCTCTCCAATCAGAACTAATTCCTGGAATGCTAAATTTAATAACAGGATTTACAGGGTCTGTTACATCAACAATTGATAATCCTGTAAATGTGCCAACTAATGCATATTCATTTCCTAAACTATCAACATAGCCACCAATATTGGAAAGGGCGTAGTTATAAGGCAGTTTAGATCGTAAGCTAACATTTAACTGAGCAAAAGATTGTAGGTAAAACAAAAGGAGGAAGCCGATTGTAAAGAACTTTTTCATGAAATAGTTTTTTAAGTTTGTTTTGGTTGGGTAAATGTATTGAAAACCTTTAGATTTTAAAAAGCTAATTAGTTGAATGAGGATTTTTCTGCTTCCAAGTGAAACTGTTAAATAATTGATAATGTCAATACATTTTAATTCGAATCCTTGAGGGTTCTCTTTTTCTTTTATTACTTTGGGGGCTGAAAAAAATTGTATTA
>JBDKGQ010000070.1:0-7641 GCA_039798145.1 Bacteroidota bacterium | reverse complement strand
TATAAAAAAGAACTTATAATAGGTGAACATATACAATTACAATACTGTATACAATTCAGGTAAAGTTTTCGTTAGCTGGACATCAAAAAACGAAACTGATGATTGTGTATATGTTGTAGAACGCTCTAGTAACGGTACAGATTATTTATCAGTAGGAGTTAAAGAAGGTGTTGGAGCACAAATTGAACTTTATTATTCTTGGATTGACCAAGCACCTCCAGCAGGATTTTCTTACTACCGCGTTAAGAAAATAACTAAAGAAGGAGATCAGCTTTACAGCTCAGTTAATTCAGTAATTAATCAAGCTTCGAACTTTAATAATTACGCGCAAGGCAACGACGAAAAATAGTATATAGTAGATAACCTGATTACCAACCAACAACCAACCAACCAATTTTTTTATGTGCAGTTCGTTAAGAAATAAGATTTTCTATGCAACATTAATATGTCTTTTAATGTTGCATAGATTTTCATTTGCACAAAGTCCTACGGCAACATTTACATCAAATAAATCTATAGGTTGTGCACCTTTAATGGTCAACTTTACCAATACCTCTAGCAATTTTAATTCATGCATGTGGTATTTTGGAAATACCAATACCTCAGCTGCTAACAATCCAACAACTGTTTACACTACACCAGGCCTTTATACAGTAAGTCTTGTTGTATTTGGATCAAACGGTCAAAAAGACTCCACAACACAAATTATTACGGTTGTTGACAACCCTGTTGCAAATTTTTCTGCTTCACAGACTACAGGATGTGCGCAGGACAATTCATTTCAATTCACTAATTCATCTACTAATGCGGTTTCTTATATATGGGATTTTGGTGATGGAACATCTTCAATAGACCCTAACCCGAATCACACTTATATTAATGCAGGAACCTATAATGTAAAGCTTATAGCAACAAGCTCATATGGTTGTCAGGATATTCAAATAAAAAACTCACTGATAACAATCTATGCAAAACCAATAATACAATTTACATCAAGCTCTACTTCTACCTGCGATGTAAATACAACTTTTAATTTTACTGATAATACAATAGGAAGTAATTCGTGGTCGTGGACCTTTGGTGATGGATCTAGTTCAACTCAACAAAATCCATCTCATCAATATACATCAACCGGAAACTTTTCGGTTACATTAATTGCAGGAAATTCAAATGGATGTTATGATACACTTTCGCAAAGCAACTTCATCCATATAGGAAATACATTAGTACCATCATTCACTGTTAGTGATACTAACGGCTGTGCACCATCGACAATTCATTTTAATGCAACTACTCCAAATTCAAATTCGTGGAACTGGGATTTTGGTGATGGAACCACTTCAAATTTAAAATCACCAAATCATACTTACAACAATCCGGGTCAGTATACTATTACATTGGCAGTAACAACAAACAGTGGATGTAATGGGAGTATTATTAAAAATCAACTTATCAAATTAGATTCAAAACCAACTCCTTCTTTTTCATTAGCACAGGATACTGGTTGTGCGCCGTTCACTATTCAAACTATAAACAGCTCTCTAGGCGCTAATAGTTACCTATGGACGTTTGGTAACACGACATCAACTTTATTTCAATTAAAATATCTCCGGCAGTTAAAGTATATGATCCAGATGCGCAATTTCAGGCAACACCAAAAATTGGTTGCCCAGGCATGACCGTTCAATTTACAAACACGACATCACAAACAAATATTATAAGTTACTTATGGTTATTTGGAGATGGAACGAGTTCAACATTGCAAAATCCTACACATACCTATAATGCTATTGGTAATTACCCTGTGTCATTAGTAGTGACCAACTCATTCGGCTGCATAGATACAACAACTAAGTTAAATTACATTACTATAGTAGACCCAACAACAAATTATACATTACCTGATACAATAAAAATTTGTTTAGGTGATCCATATACTTTTTATGATCCGACAACTGCGAGCAATTCATGGAGTTGGAATTTTGGTGATGGTAATTCATCAAACTCACAAAACGGTTCGAATTTGTATATGAATGCGGGTACTTACATAGTAACATTAACCACTACAATGCCTGGAGGATGTACACAAACATTCAATCCGTTTGCAATAGTTGAAGTTATTCCTTACATCAAGAAGCCAATTGACTTTACCTTGATGAATCCTTGTAAACCCTACAATGTTCAATTTAATTGTACTACTCCAAATGTTATAAATTATAATTGGAATTTTGGTGATGGTAGTTTTTCTTTTGATGCAAACCCTTTACATACTTATGATAGTGCAGGAGCATACAACGTGAGTTTAACCTTAACAATTGGGTCTGGATGTATTACTGAAATGGATACAATCGTAACAGTTGGACATTTAAATTCAGCGAGTGCAAGTTCATATGATGAATGTATTAATAATGCGATTCAATTTGATATTACTAAAAACTGGGAATTTGTATCATGTGTTTGGCATTTTGGAGACGGAACAACTTCGAATTCGTTTTTACCAACTCATGCATACTCTGCAATAGGTACCTATAATGCATTTATAATAACCACTGACTTTTCAAATTGCGTGGATACATTTTATTTGCCCCAACAAATAACTATTACAAATACAAGTGCTGATTTTAATGTGATTAATCCAGTGGTTTGCTTAGGGAATAGTATCACATTTAACAACTTGAGTTTATATGGATACTCTTATTTCTGGGAATTTGGTGATGGAACAACATCAACTGATACTTTCCCTACCCATACCTACACACAAGCAGGATTATATACTGTTACATTAAAAGTATTTAATGGTGGTTGTGTCAGAACAAAGACAGCTATCAATTATATCAACGTTGTTGATCCGCAAGCAAATTTCAGTTTTGTGACTAATGGTATGTGCATGCCAGTTACAGTTACATTTACGCCTCAAACACCTACTGCATCAACTTGGTATTGGGAGTTTGGTAATGGAGATAATTCTACGCTATCAAATCCTGTTTATACTTTTTATTCAATACCTAACGACTCTATTAAATTAACCATTACAGATGTTAATGGATGTTCTAAGGTTGTAAAAAAGAAAAATATCAGTTATTATAATGCATCAGTAATTGCAAGCAATACTTCTGGATGCGCGCCACTTCAAGTTCAATTTACTGACGCTAGCAATGGAGCTATTTCATGGAACTGGATTTTTGGAGATGGCACAACCTCTTCGTTAAAAAATCCTTCACACACGTACAATGCTGGGCTTTTTGATGTAATGCTGATTGCTACATTCCCTGGAGGATGTATTGATACGACAATATATCCTGCGTTTGTTAATTCACAAAAACCAACTGCCGATTTTTATTCTCCAACAATTGCTGGTTGTTCCCCAACGCAAATTAATTTTTTAAATACCTCTACAGATGCTAATAACTTTGAATGGAGCTTTGGAGATGGTGGAACATCTACTAATGTAAATCCAAGTCATATTTATAATATTCCGGGATATTACACTATTACATTAATTACAAAAAGTGATATTGGCTGTGCAGATACGATGATTAAACCACAGTATATTTTTATTCCTGGTACTTATACTAAATTTAACATACCAGTTACATCTGGATGTCAAAATACTTCAATTGGATTTGTAGATTCATCAATTAATGCATCTACTTATAATTGGAATTTTGGTGATGGTTATACTGCAACAAATAGCAATCCTAATCATATTTATCAGGACACAGGAAGCTTCACTGTAACATTAATTACCTATGACACTTTAGGATGTAGTTCTTCTTACACCTTCCCTACTCCTGTAAGAATTTATCAGATTCCTGTAGCAGCTGCAATTGCCACAAATTATTCTGGCTGTTCTAATTTTACTACAAGCTTTATTAATCAATCACAATTTGCAACACAATATGTTTGGTCATTTGGTGATGGCACTATTTCAACTGCATACGATACATCTCATACTTACTATACCGGAGGAAATTTTTATCCTGAATTAATTGCAATTACCAATCATGGATGTAGAGACACCTTTAATTTTGCAACACCCGTAAACGTATTGCAAACACCAACAGCTGCATTAACATTAAGTGACACCCTTGCATGTAATCCGGCTGGAATAACATTAGCATCTATATCTACTGACACAATTAACGCTAGCTATAATTGGACATTTGGTAATGGACCAAGCAGTAATTTAATAAACCCATCAATAACGTATAATAATCCTGGATATTATTATCCAAATCTTATTGTTACAAATGCTAACGGTTGTACAGATACGACCTCTACAACTGTACATATTTTAGAAAGTCCAATTGCAAACGGATTAGCTTCGACTTATCAAGGTTGTAATCCACTAACAATTACATTCAACAATCAATCTACAAGTTCTGATACTTATGCATGGAATTTTGGAAATGGAGATACTTCACAATTAGAAAATCCTAGCTACACATATTCTCAGGCAGGAATTTATAGCCCGCAATTAATTGCGTACAATAATTTAGGATGCTCAGACACTTTACTGTTAAACAACATTACTGTTTTAGAAAGTCCAATTGCTAATTTTTGGAGTAGCGACACATTAGGATGTAAAGATTCACCAGTTGGATTTAAAAATTCATCTACGAACCTAGTTAATCCTACCTATAACTGGAATTTAGGAATTAGTACTTCGACACAGTTTGAACCGGCACTTTCCTATCCATTCTCTGGAAACTATACTATTTCATTGATTGTTTTAAATTCAAATGGATGTAGCGATACAATTACTAAAAACAACTACATAAACATTGCAGATTCCTTACCTCCCGATGCAGATCCGATAATGAGTGTATCAGTAATTTCTGATAATGAAGTTAGCATTACCTGGAGAAATAGTTTTGCAAATGACCTTAAAAAGTACAAACTTTATCGATTAAATGCATCGAGTGGCCAATATGATTTAGTTTATACTGACAATAATGCTAAGAATTTCTCAATAAGTAATTATAGTACTTATATCGATACATCATTAGCTACGAAATACAACACCTACAGTTATAAAGTTCAGACATTGGATTATTGCGAAAATGCTCTTGATCTTAATATGCTGGAAGCTTCAACAAGTATTAATATAACTGCACAAACTGCAAATCAGAATATTTACGTTTCATGGACACCATATGGCGGTTGTAATTTAAACACCTATGAATTGTACCGCACGGAAAAACCAAGTGGAAGTCCTGTTTTAGTAGCTACTCTAAACAATACAACACTATCCTATTTAGATACTGGATTGTACTGCCCATTCGAGTATTCGTATCAAATAAAAGCGACAGATTTATGTGCTTCTACTTTCTCAGCTTGGAGTGATAGTTCGAATGCAACACCAGTTAATATTTTAGCGAATCAGCATGTAGATGTTACACGTTCAACTGTTGTAGATAATCGATACGTTTTGACGGAGTGGGCGATTCCTACTCTACATCCAGAAAGAGTATCAAGCTATGAAGTCTACCGATCAAACGATAATATTAACTTTTCATTAATTGCGTCCGTTCCAGCTGGTATAACAAGTTACAGTGACTTCAATACAGATGTGCAATCAGGAGAGTATTACTACCAAATTATTGTAAAAAATGATTGCAGCTTAACTGGTACAAATAGTAATCTAGGAAGCTCTATTTATTTACAAGGAGAATTAATAGAACGAACTACCTACTTAAACTGGACACCATATAAAGAATGGATGCCAGGAGTAGATAAGTATGAAATTGAATTCTTGAACTCGAATGGTCAGTGGGAAGTAATAAAAATAGTAGATGGAAATATTATCTCTACATCTTTTGATGAATAAGCTTTTTAATTAAATCATTCGGATTAAATTTGTCATCATGGCAGGACAAATTAAAACATCCAGGACTTTACTTATTTTTTACTCGTTAGTATTTTACATTTTACTTCAATTTTCGTGGTGGTCATATTTGCTCATCAATCTTAACAAAGAGATTTATCAGCAGAGAATAGAATTTGCAAAGAGTACAATTAATAACCCAGCTCTTTTAGAGAAAAAGCAAACTGAATATGATGAATTACTTAAGAAAAGGTGGGCGATGGTTGCTGGAGAAGGTGCTGTGTTTTTGTCATTATTAATATTTGGCATTTACAGAACAAAGCGAGCGTTTAATCAAGAGTTTGAATTAGCTCAACAACAAAAGAATTTTCTACTTTCCATTACACATGAATTTAAATCGCCATTAGCCGCAATTAAATTAAGCTTACAAACGATTGAAAAAAGGACCCTCGAAGAAAATCAGAAAAAAGAAATTATTACCAGAGCACTTAACGAAACCGACCGAATTAATTTACTAATTGAAAACGCCCTTTTTGCAAGCCGATTAGAATCACAAAATAGCGATTACCATTTTGAAGAATTTAATATGAGCTCCTTCCTAGCGGAATTAGTAGAAAATTATCGAACAAGGATTTTCAGCGATTCAAATATTGAATTATTAATTGAGAACAACATCGATTTTAAAGGAGACAAACTAGCAATTACCTCATTAGTTTATAATTTACTTGAAAACGCTGAGAAATACAGTACAAATCCAGCACAGATTGTAGTTGAGTTAAAAAAATCTTCAAATAATATTGAACTTAACTTCAGTGATTATGGATTTGGAATTGAAGTTAGTGAGCGAAACAAGGTATTTGAAAAATTTTATCGCGTTGGTAATGAAGAAACGCGTAGAACAAAAGGAACGGGATTAGGACTTTATATCGTTAAAAAAGTTGTCAATATGCATAGAGGCGCTATCGATATCAAATCAAATAATCCTACTGGAACCATCTTTTCAATCAAGTTACCAATATAAATCAGCTATTCATCTGTCTTTTTATTTCTAACTTTGTATTTTAAATTAAAAATGCAAAAATTAGGATTAATCATTTTAGATGGCTGGGGCATTGCACCTGACTCAAACGGAAATGCCATTTCACAAGCTAATATTCCCTTCTTTAGAAAATTAATAGCTGAATATCCTTCGGCGACATTATCTACGAGTGGAGAAGACGTTGGATTACCTGAAGGACAAATGGGCAATTCGGAAGTTGGTCATTTAAATATCGGTGCTGGTCGTGTAGTTTGGCAGGACTTAGCTATCATCAATAAATCGATTCGAGAAAATTCACTAGAAAGCAATACGCAAATTACAAAGCTGATTGATTTAGCGAAATCGAGTAATTGTAATGTTCACCTAATGGGACTTGTATCAGATGGTGGTGTTCATTCACATCTTGACCATTTGAAATATATTACCTCGCTGTTGCATAAACATTCAGTAAAAAATGTTTTTATTCATGCATTCACCGATGGTCGTGATACGAGTCCAACTAACGGAATTAATTACTTGACAGAATTAGATAATCATTTAACTGCTACGACGGGTAAAATTGCGAGTATAACGGGAAGATACTATGCAATGGACCGAGATAAAAGATGGGAAAGAGTAAAAATTGCTTATGATGCTTTAGTAAATGGTGATGGAAATAAAAATGATAATTGGAGAAAAGGTATAGAGCAATCATATAAGGATGGAGTAACTGATGAATTCATTAAACCAATTATTATTACTAACGCAGATGGATTACCTAATACTACTATTAAGG
>JBDKGQ010000069.1:0-11441 GCA_039798145.1 Bacteroidota bacterium | reverse complement strand
GCACGAATATTAGTTTTAAAGCCTATTCCAACAATTGGCTTAACAGAAAACGATGTTTCTGAATTAGAGAAAAAAATATTTCATCTAATCGAGGAAAAACTGATTATTCACAAGGTGATTCCTGAAAAAATAATTCAATAAAAAAACCCTGACATTTACGCCAGGGTATTTTTTTACAAGGAATTCTTGAATTAAGAATTAACCGTATTGCAATGATCTTCGAATGCAGCCATTAAATTTTCTGCAATCATATCTGCTGAATGTCCTTCGATATGATGACGCTCAATAAAATGTACTAACTGACCATCTTTAAATAATGCAATGCATGGTGAAGATGGAGGATAAGGCAATGTATACTTTCTTGCCTGCGCAACCGCATCTAAATCCTGACCTGCAAAAACTGTATACAAATGGTCTGGCTTAATTTCACTTTTTTGTAAAGCTAACTTTACTCCTGGACGAGCAGCACCTGCAGCACATCCGCAAACAGAATTCATCACTAATAGTAAAGTTCCTTTGCTATTTGGAATGGCAGCATCAACTTGCTGAGCATCTCTTAACTCTGTAAATCCTACACCGGTAAGTTCTAAACGCATCGGCGCACATAATTGCTCTGGATATGGCATAATTTGATTTTTTAAATTGTTGCACAAAGTTATGAAAGCAAATTTCATTAATGCAAGATTCCTGTAATGAATTGATAGTTTTTTTTAAATACCTCCTTTCAGGCTGAGGTAACATTGCAATATCAAATAACGAAATTATGATTACCGCATCTTCACTTCCGATTATTAAAATCAATTACGATCATCAAATCATTGATGCTAATCTAAACGCATTACCCATCCTGGCTAATTGGTGCTGTACTAAAGGATCAAACATTCCAGAAGCAGTATTCAGCAAAATCCCATCATTGGAAATTGCTATGAAAACAAATACGGACAGGGAGTGTAAGTTAAAATTTGGTGATACTATACTATCGTTTGATATCATTCCGTTTATGGAAGGAGGTTATATTGGATTATATGGCTACAAAGCTGAACAGGTGGAAGTAGCCAGCTATAAAGGTCTTCGTGTGGCAGTTTAACTGTTAGACGTTAGGTTGGTTTGAAGGGAACAGCCGGCAATATGCCGGTTGTTCTTGTTTTTACCCCCTTCCTACCCTTTGCTGTAAGGTTCATGTAAGAAAATCGCTGTTTTTCATCAAACTGTAATAGGCACATGCCGTTATACACCCTTGTTCGCCTGAAATAACCTAACCCATGAGAACTTTAAACTGTAGAAAAACTGATTTTTATGAATTCGACAATTACGAAAAGCAAAGGGACGAACAAGCAAAGTGTTCAAACAGGACGATATGATAAGGTGATGTTGATTGATGATAACTCCATTGACTTATTCATCAATAAATCGCTCTTAGAAACCAGTGGATTTTCCACTAAAATCCAAACGTATGAATCGGCACAGGAAGCTATTGTGCAGTTGAGCATTTGTCCATTCGACGAACTTCCAAATGTCATTTTCTTAGATATTATGATGCCTTCAATGGATGGTTTTGAATTCTTAAACGCATTCGAAAAACTTCCTCAAGAAGTAAAAAATCATTGCAAAGTTATCATGCTATCTACTTCTGAAAGCTTTAAAGATTTGAATAAAGCCAATAGCAATCGCTTTGTAAAGAAATTCTTGAATAAGCCTTTATCACAGGAAATTATTGATGCGATTAACGTATAGTTATCGCTTGCTCCTAAAATAGTTTACAATTATCTCGCTGCACTCATCGGCTAATACTCCTTGGACGTATTCGGTCTGTGGGTGCAACTTTATTCCCTGACTTAAGAATCCTCTTTTCTCATCCTTAGCACCTACTACTATTCTATCGATTTGCGTCCAATAAGATGCACCACTACACATCGTGCAAGGCTCTAAGGTCACGTACAACGTACATCCCTTTAGGTACTTTCCTCCAATCGCTTCAGCAGCCGCAGTAAAAGCCATCATCTCCGCATGAGCGGTTACATCATTCAGCCTTTCAACCATATTGTGCGAACGCGCAACTATTCTTCCATTGGCAACAATCACAGCCCCTATCGGAACTTCATCTGCAGCTAAGGCCTTTTCAGCTTCAGCTAATGCCTGGCGCATAAAATATTCGTCGTCTAAAATCACAGGTTAAAATTATTAAATTTATTGATGGCAAGTTCTAAACAATACACCTTGAAAAACTAATTTAAATAACCTCAATTCATGCGTTTTAAAAGTCTGATTAAATTAATTTTGTAGAGATGGCTAAAAAGGTAGTACAGTTTTTAGATTTTGAAACAGAATATGATTTTCTGCTTTTAGGAATTTATTGCGCCTATCGCGACTATCGACTTTGCTTTGAATTAAATCTTGCACTGGAATTATCATTTGAAAAACAAGATGATTTCGAAATACAAGTGGAAAAGAAAGGATCTGCAGGACAGTTCCCAATCTTTTTAGCAGAAAATAATGATGGTGAACAATTTTTTGTGGTTGGAAATAAAGGCAACAACGGATTTCTGATTACAGAATTGAAACAAGTGGATTACTTCCTTCTTGTTCGAAATAACACCAGATATACAACGAGTGAACTTTTAACAGAAAAAATAAAATTAATAAATATCGTCAGCAGCGTTCAGGAATATTTTCCGGATGAATTAAAATCAGGCGACTTATTTCTATACATCGAAAAAAAAGCAGAGAAAACTACATCTACACATGATTAAAGAACCAAACAAAACAAAAATTGTTGCCACTATAGGACCAGCTTGCATGGACCTTTTCACACTTGAAAGAATGATTTTATCAGGTGTAAATATCTGTCGCTTGAATGGATCACATGGTGATCACGCAATGATGCAGAAAATAATTGACAACGTTCGATTGCTAAATGAAAAGTTGAATACGCATATCGCTATTTTATTCGACTTACAAGGACCAAAAATCAGAATTGGAGATATCCTCGAAGGAAGCTTCACGCTAAGTAATGGAAGCGAACTAATGTTAACACCTCAGCAAGTAGAAGGAAATGCTGAACAAGTATTTATTAAATATCCGCAGTTTCATAAGGATGTTAAGGTTGGCGATTTTGTTTTGATTGATGACGGAAAATTAGAATTGCGCATCGAAGAAATTTTAGCTGATGAACGTGTAAGAACAAAGGTTATTCACGGTGGAGTTTTATCATCTCGTAAAGGAGTTAACTTACCAAACACCGAAATCTCTTTACCGAGCTTAACAGAAAAAGATAAAGCAGATTTATTATTTGCTTTAGAAAATAATGTTGAATGGATCGGACTATCATTCGTGCGAAAAGCACAAGATGTAATCGAACTAAAAGAAATAATTAAAGCACATAAGAAACATTCGAAAGTAGTTGCTAAAATAGAAAAGCCAACAGCTGTCGATTTTATAGATGATATCATTGATGTGTCCGATGCTATCATGGTAGCACGCGGCGATTTAGGAGTAGAAATGGCCATGGAAAAAGTACCGATGATTCAAAAGATGATTGTGCAAAAAGCAAATCAGAAAGCAAAGCCAGTTATCATCGCTACGCAAATGATGGAAAGTATGATTTCAAATTATCGTCCTACACGTGCAGAAGCAAATGATGTTGCCAATGCTGTTTACGATGGTGCTGATGCGTTAATGCTTAGCGGAGAAACATCAGTAGGAAACTTCCCTATTGAAACAGTGCAAGCAATGCAAAAAATTATCAGCGAAGTAGAAAAAAATGATTCTATTTATTTCAAGTCAGCTCCGTTAAATAAAAAGTCGTTGAATTTTATTCCTGAATCAATTTGTTTGAATGCTTGTGAGATGGCACGACATGCAGATGCAAGAGCAATCATTGCCATGACGCATAGTGGTATGACTGCTTTTAGAATTGCAGCGCACCGACCGAAATCAAATATTTATATTTTTACAGATAATCGTTCTTTACTAAACACACTGAGTTTATTATGGGGAGTTCGAGGATTTTATTACGATAAATATGAGAGTACCGATAATACTGTTCAGGAAATAAAAGAATACTTAAAAGATAAACAACTGATTGAAGCGGGTGATTACATTATCAATGTAGCAAGTACTCCTCTTCATGCAAGAGCAACAGCAAATACAATCAAACTAACCTGTATCCAATAATCATGAATATTGAATCATTAAAAAAGATTTGTGAAATCCCTGGCGCACCAGGACATGAACACAGAATTCGCGAACACGTAATTGAAGAATTAAAAAAATTAAACGTTGAAATTTCCATTGATAAAATGGGCAATGTTACTGCACTCGTAAAAGGGAAAGAACCTAAGCGTGCAATGGCCGCTGCTCATATGGATGAAATTGGTTTCATCGTAACACATATTGATGATAAAGGATTCGTTCGCTTTAATACGTTAGGTGGATTTGACCCAAAGACATTAACAGCTCAACGCGTAATTGTACACGGTAAAAAAGATATCATTGGTGTGATGGGATCAAAGCCTATTCATATCATGACACCTGAAGAAAGAACAAAAACAGCTCAGTTGACGGATTACTTTATCGACTTAGGACTACCAAAAGAAGAAGTGGAAAAGCATATTAGTATAGGCGATGCCGTTACACGCGAAAGAGAATTGATTGAAATGGGCAATTGCGTGAATTGCAAATCGATTGATAATAGAATTTCTGTTTTCATTCTATTGGAAACGTTAAAGCAACTTGACAACACTATTCCTTACGACTTCTACGCAGCATTTACGGTGCAGGAAGAAGTTGGTATTCGTGGAGCATCGGTTGCAGCACATCATATCGAACCTGATTTTGCATTTGGATTAGACACCACGATTGCATTCGACACTCCTGGTGCTCGTCCACATGAAATGGTAACTGAGCTAGGAAAAGGTGCTGCTATTAAAATCATGGATTCAAGTACTATTTGCGATACACGCATGATTGCATTTTTGAAAAACACTGCCGATAAACATTCGATTAAATGGCAACCAGAAATTCTTCCTGCTGGAGGAACGGATACTGCTGCACTACAACGAAATGGCAAAACAGGTGCAATCGCAGGAGCTATTTCTATTCCTACCAGACATATTCATCAGGTAATTGAGATGGCCGATAAAACAGACATTCAAAATTGTATTGATCTTTTAACAAAAGCAATTCAGGAACTCGATCAACATGATTGGGGAATGATGGGAAAAATTAATTAGAGCCCTAATTAAATAATATGAAGGGATGAAGTATACCAATTAACTATTAGATCGTATTGCTTCTACCGGATCTAACCTCGAAGCCTGATAAGCGGGAACTAATCCTGAAATAACACCGACTATAACGGATACGGATAGCCCCAAAACAATATTTCCTGCGCTCAGCGGTAAATTTAGTCCTGCATACTTACCAGCAATGGTTCCGAGATAAACAAGGAATAAACCAATGAGTCCGCCTAAGACACAAAGGAATACCGACTCTGATAAAAATTGAAACAGAATAAAAAAGTTCTTAGCGCCTAATGATTTTTGAATTCCGATAATAGTGGTTCTTTCTTTCACTGAAACGAACATAATATTAGCAATACCAAATCCACCAACAAGAATACTAAAGCTTCCGATAATCCATCCTGCTTTAGTAAGCATTGCAAATAAACTATTCAGCTGATTGGAAATTAATTTTGTCTCGTTCAAAGCGAAGTTATCTTCTTCTGCGGGTCGCAAACGACGAATAGAACGCAAGTTGCCTTTTAACTCATCCATTAACTGTCCGTTTGAAATACCGGGCTTGCCTTTCACCATAATGCGTGGTTCTAACTGATCGCTTCTGATATCTAAAAAGCGACGAGCGAAATTTACGGGTACCATCACCGATTTATCTTTTGAGTTCCCCAACATACTTTCTCCCTCCTTAACAAAAACCCCAATCACAATAAACTTTCTTCCTTTCACGGTGATGCTTTTTCCGATAGGATCTACATTCGGAATTAACGTAGAAGCTACATCGGCACCAATGATAGCAACGGGAGAACCAGCAGAAGATTCATTCTCGGTAAAATAACGACCGTTGGATAAATTGATCGTATATAGTTTTTCATAATCGTGAGAAACCATATCGACCGTAGCACTTTCAACTGCATTTTTTCCTGACTTCACTGTTACATCGTTCGCTGTTGCGCTGAAGGCAAAACTTTCTCCTAAGGCGCTACGCTGCTTCAGCAATTCCATTTCTTTATAGTTGGCTGTTGGACGTACCCAATATTTCCACCAAGGAAAATCCTTCCCAAACTCCCAAGGCCACTTCTCAACGAATACCACATTACTCCCCATCTCATTTACGCTGCTACGAATTTTATTTTCTAATCCATCAACTGCAGTAAAAACAGCAATGATGGCAAAGATTCCGATGGTCACACCTAATAGCGAAAGAATCGTGCGGAGCTTATTCACCACCAATGCATGAATGGCCATCAGCACGCTCTCGCGTAAAAGTCGTAGGTAAATTTTCATTGGGTCAAAGGTACGATAGTTTGATTAGTTAAGAGGCATGTATTTTAAGAAAAACAATATGCAGCGTTTGTTCTACAGGTTGTTAATAATCATTATTACATCGATTATCACCATCCCCCATTTTTATTATTTTTAAAATATGAAAACAAAACTCCAATTTTTAACTACACTGCTTTTCATTGTTTTTTGCAATGGAAATTTGTTTGCGCAGCAAATTGGTCATACTACATTTACCTATACAGATGCATCACGCAATAACAGACAAATACAGACGGAAATTTATTATCCTGCAACAGCAGCAGGGAATAATACAGCGATTGCTCCGGGAACATTTCCTGTGGTAGTTTGCGGACATGGTTTTGTGATGACAACGAGTGCTTATCAAAATATATGGACAGCACTTGTACCCGACGGTTATATCGTTGCACTACCAACAACAGAAGGTGGATTCTCTCCCAATCATGCTAATTTCGGACTCGACTTAAAGTTTTTGGTTAATGAAATTAAAAGCGCTGGAGCAGGAACATCAGTTCCTTCATCCTCTGTAGGAAACAGCTCTGCTATCATGGGACATTCGATGGGTGGTGGATCTTCTTTTCTGGCAGCTGCGAATGATACTACTATTTCTACTATGATTTCATTTGCAGCCGCAAATACAAATCCTTCATCGATAAGCGCCGCACAGAATATTATTGTTCCTACATTAATATTTAGTGGCACCAACGATTGTGTAGCTCCTCCAGCACCACAACAAGATATTATGTATGATTCAACAAGTGCTGCCTATAAAACTCAGATTTATATTTCAGGTGGTGGGCATTGTTATTTTGCAGATAATAATTTTAATTGCTCATTTGGTGAAGCCACCTGCTCTCCTTCTCCAACAATTACTCGCGCAGAACAACAATCTGCAACAGCTGATTTTTTAAAATCGTGGTTGGCCTACTATCTGAAAGGCGATTGTAATAAAGCACAGGAATTTCAAGACTCACTCGCTTTAAGTTCAAGGATCACTTATCGCCAAAGCCAATCGATTGCATGTACAACATCCAGTATGGAAAATATTTCTTCGGATAATATTTTTTCTGTTTATCCCAATCCTGCGAAAAGCATCATTAACGTAAAGGTAAATTCAAAAGCAGTAGGTGCATTTTATACAATCAATGATATTGCTGGAAGAATTGTTTTACGTGGAAAAGTGGATGCAGAAAATATGACGATTGCAGTTGATCAGTTATCTGCAGGATTATACATTTTAAACCTGAACAATAAATCACAACAGCAATTCAAAATAATTAAAGATTAAATGCATCGTTGTTAATCACTATTTTGTTTCATGAATAGTGTTAAACGATAAACTTATTAAAAAGTAATTTTATAAGAGACACTTAATAAATTCAACTACATTTAATAAGTCCTTTATTTAAGGAAGTTTTTTTTTGTATATTTGTTTAATTCCATTTACCAAATGACAGCCACAGCGATAAAAAAACAAGTGGACAATTATCTTCCACTTCTAACTTCAAAACAACAGATCTTAGTTCTTGAGATGATAAAGTCTATGCTAAATGTTGATAAAGACGTTAAACGTATCACTCGAAAACAATACAATAAAGAAATCAATGATGCTGTTATTCGAATAGAGAAAGGGAATTCTGTTTCTCACAAAGCAGCACTCAAAGAATTAGCTAAGTGGTGAAGTCACAATACAAGATTGTTTGGGATATTCAAGCACTTAATAATTTTAAGGACATCTTGACATATCTCGAGAAACAAAGTAATCAAGCACCTAGAATTGTTAAATTAGCAGTTCTTTCAAGACTTGATACAATTAAATCAAACCCCTTAATTAGTGAACAAGATAAATTAAGAGATTCTCCAGATAAATCCTTTAGAGCGTTTGTTGTTTTCAGTTATCGAGTAACTTATCAAATTAAATCTGATTTAAAGGAAGTTCGAATTCTAAGAATCCGACACACAAGTAGAGAGCCTTTTGGTTATTGATATTTTTCATTCGATTATAAAATATTCTATACCTCAAAAAAAATCCCCGCTCGCGCAGGGATTTTTTATTTACTTGTATTTAGATTTTTTATTTCTTGTCTTCCGACATCAACGTATCCATGCCCATCATCTGACGCATAGTTTTTTGCATTCCCTCAGGAGAGCCATCCAAGAATAAAACATTACCTTTTCCATACTCTGCAAAATTCTTAATTGCTTCTGTCCACATAGAAAACATAATCATCGATGTATCAAGATTTGCCTGTTGCATTTCACGCGCTGCATTCTGCATACCCTTAGCCACCTCTTCTCTGAACAACGCAACTCCTTGTCCGCGTAATTGCGCTGCTTCACGCTCTGCTTGCGCTGCAATTTTTATTGCGTTACCCTCTGCTTCTGCTGCTTTTGTTTTAGTAATTAATAATGCTTGTCCTTCGTTTTCAGCTGCTGCCTTTAAATTGTTTGATGCAACCACCTTACTCATCGATACCATTACCGCTTCATCAAATGTAATATCGTTGATTTGTAAATCTTGTAAGTGATATCCCCACTCTTCAATTACATTATCAATTTGCTCTTTCACGTGATCTACAATTTCACGACGAAGTCCTAATACTTCCGATTGTTTTTTTGTAGCAACGAAAGCACGAATGTTTCCTTCAATCGTTCTGATTAATGCTTGCATTAAATTCTTCTCATCAATGAACTTAAATGCTACTTTCTTAATTGTTTCTTCTTCGCTATCAATAACCGAAAATAAAATCATCGATTTAAAATACACATTCGCTTGATCGACAGTTACCGCCTGAAACTCTAATTCTACTGAACGATTCTGAGTAGAGATTCTTTTGAATACTGTTTCGATGAAAGGAATGATGAAATTTAAACCCGGACGAATAATTCGCTGGTATTTTCCGAATACGGTGATTACAGAAACATTTCCTTGCTGGACAGTTCTCATGCCCATGAATAGAATCACTACGATTCCAATAATAATTGCTGTTGACATATGATAAATATTAAATTAATTCCATTTTAGTGTTCCAATCATTTTCATGATATCTTCCTTTGCATATTTCACTGCTGGCGCTAAACTATCTGCATTCGGTGCTGAATTAAAATAAAGCGCACCTCTTAAAAAATGACTGGTACTATCCGTTACAAAAAACTGAATGGGTGATGCTGCATCTCCTCCTATTTCATAAAGTAACCCACCAACATTTTCATTTACTTTCAATACGCTTTCATTGATTGAACTAGCGCGCGAAGTATGCTTGTATACTAATGTGCGTGTATCCTCTGCGTATTTATTAAAATCACCATTCAATTTTTTATACGTCAGATAAATCTGTCCGTTTAATTTAGGCATTACGATATAATACCAAAATGGCTCCGATAAACTATTGGTATCGGGAATAGCTACCGCTGTTGTTGAGATATCAAATGAATACGGACAATTAGCAGGCTTAAATTCCTTATAAGCATGTTCAGGAAAAGTAATTCGGTAATAACCTTTGGGCTTAGGAACGCCACTGTCTTCATTATCGCCGCATGCAATAATTACCATTGCTAAAAAAACTAGTACAACCAGCTGCTTAAAATTCATGGTACAAAGATGCAAAAAGAAAGGCATCCGAAGATGCCTTAAAATAAAATCTTAAAAAGGTTCGTGCGAGCCTTGATCAGTTAAAGGAGGTTCTTCCATTCCGTGATTAACATCATGGTTGTTGTTTTCGTTTTCACGCTTACTCAACATCGTCATGTTTTCAGCAATGATTTCAGTAGCATATTTTTTTACCCCATCTTTTTCCCAACTGCGTGTACGCAATTTACCTTCGATAAAAATCATATGACCTTTCCGTAATTTCAGTTTTTCGGCTGCTTCTGCTAAGCCACGCCATAGAACAATGTTATGCCATTCCGTTTGATCCTGGCGCTGTCCATCTTTGTTCTTAAAATACTCAGTGGTTGCCAATGGAAACTTCGCTACCATTATACCACCTTCCATGTGTCTGAACTCAGGGTCTTTTCCTAAGTTACCGATTAAAAATACTTTGTTTACTCCCGACATAATATATAGTTTGATAGTTTTCTAAATTACTATGTTCGGCTTGGCTGTGTATAGCAAATATATGCTAATTAGTTAAATGAAAAAACAAAATACAACTCGAATTGAAAATATGACAATTAAGTGTATACACCCATTTATTAATTCTCGTTTTCGAGGTATTTAACAATTAACTGAGGCATTCCATAATCACTTAAATGACTCCATGGAACCTTAATCGAGTTAGTGTCTTTAGTTGTTGAAATACTCTCCATATTTATCCACCAAAACTTAGCATAAATTATTTGATGTGATAAAACGTGTTTTACAATAGCGCTTGACTTGACCAATTTATGCGAATTAGTATTTAAGTAATTTGCAACTTCTGATTTAGAAAGATCCAGCTTACTTTTATTTTTGGTCGTTGACTCTATCAAAGGAAATTGATACAACCCTTGCCAGATATCCTTTTCCTCTCTTTTCTGAAGGAGGGTGTTTTTTTCGTCGGATAGGATAATAAAATCAAAATAACGGTTTCGTGTTTTTGTCTTTTTTGACTTTACTGGATATTCACTTACAGTATTGGTGGCAAAGCTCTGACAATATTGATTAAAAGGACAAAAGGAACAATCGGGGTTGGAAGGTTTGCATTGCATGGCACCGAACTCCATAATGGCCTGATTAAACATTCCGGGATTGGATTTATCAATTAACTCATTCGCCAGCACAAAAAACTCTTTCTTCCCATTGGTAGAATCGATGGGGGTATTAATTGCAAAGATTCTGGAAAGAAAACGGTAAACATTTCCATCGACAACGGCATGAGGTAAATTAAAAGCAAAGGAACTAATGGCTGCTGCAGTATAATC
>JBDKGQ010000068.1:0-7019 GCA_039798145.1 Bacteroidota bacterium | reverse complement strand
AATAATTGAACCACTCCATCCTCTCCTACTAAACTTTTTAATCTATCTAATTTGCGATCTCGTTCTTCGCGCATGCGATATGCTCGTTGGTCGAATGCTGACATTGTAGTTAGGCTAGCCTCTTCTTTATACCTCGCAAAATAATCGCAGTATTTTATGCTTTTCACAAAGCTACCCGAAGACTTATAATACATACGATGCATATAAGTATTTAAACCCGCTTCGAATGCTCCCGAATCTGAAGCTACCATCGACTTTCGTCCTTTTGCGCTATCGAGACCTGTCCATTGCAAATCGTTATACAAAAGGGCATTTTGTTTTATAACCTCATTCATATCTGAACTCCAAAAACTAATAGGATCTTTTTTATTTACAGTTATTTCCGTTTGAATTCCCCCAGTAATGGCGGCTATTCGCTTCCAACCTGCAATATCAGCAGCTTTGTTAGCAGATTTAGTGACGAACAAAGAATGAACGATTATCTTCTTCGCTACAGCCTGTTCGCATATTTTCACATATTCGTAACCGTTAGAAGAAACTGATCCATTACCGACAATATAAACCAACTTCAAGGCATCATCTTTTTTCGACCATGACATATCGCTCACCGCAATGGAAAGCGCTGCACTTACAATCTGATCTCCTTTTTCAATAGAAGGCTTCAATTTATAAAGCTCCGCATCTATGTAATCGAGATTATAAGTTAAATCTGAGAACACTTTAACATAGCCATCATCTTTACCAAAACTTGGTCGTGAAAAACAAATTACTCCCAACCTTAAATCTGGCTTAGGCTTCATAGCGTTTAATTCATTCGCGATTAGCCAAAGATTATCACGAACATCATTTACCAACCCGTTAGTACTGCCACTTAAATCAAGACAAAATACAATATCTAAAGGACGAACATCTTCCTTCTGAGCATGAGCTTGCCCAGTGATAAGTAGTATTAGCAGACAAGAAAATCTTAGCAGGTATTTCATTTGAACAATCAAAAATACCTTTCCTATCCTGAATAAAATTGAATATTAAAAAATGCTTTCAACAGCAAAACAACAGATATTAACATTTATCTATTAGAGGTAAAACAGCATGATTTAAAGCATCCAAAGCCTCTTTAATTTTCCAATTATCACGGTTACGAGGTTCCACATAATTGCTAATTGCTCGAATCTGGGCGGCAGGAATTTCAAACTGATTCGCTACATAAAAAACCGCTGCCCCTTCCATCGATTCAACATCAGCTTTATACGTTTTAAGAAGAAGATCGATTGATGTAGCGGAGCCAGTTACCGTTTGAACCGTTAGGCCATTAACCTTTTGAATACCTTCTAAATTGATATTAGTTTGAAGAGGAGCAATTACTTTATTTTCAAAAGGCCTCTCATTTTCACTTTGGAGATTCAAGTCGAAAACTGATAAAAACGCGCCCTTATTTTCTGCACCCCAAAAAGCAAATTCATCAGAAACTACATTAACGACCTGACCAAGTGATAAACCCCTATTAATTGCACCTGTTAATCCAACATTTATGATTTGAGAATAGGTGTTTTTATGCAGGGCATTAGTAAGATGAAAAACAGTAGCTACCATACCAACTCCTGTTACAATTACATCCCAATGATTATTAATCGTTGTAACTGAATAAGGCTCAATATGACCACAAATACCGTTTATCTCGGCAGAAGTAGCAGCTACTAGTAAATTCTTGGTCGACATGAGGCAAATTTATAACAATAGTTTACAATGATTTACTCTAAAATAAACTAATTTTGTGCATCCTTGTTCAAGGAGGGTACTAAACCCAAATATATGATTTACATAACGAGAAAAGAGCACTTTAACGCAGCACATAAATTACACCGTCCTGATTGGTCGGAAGAGAGAAACGCAGAAGTGTTTGGAAAATGTGCTAATCCGAACTGGCACGGACATAACTACGAAGTATTTGTAACAGTAAAGGGTGAACCTGCTGCTGAAACAGGATTTGTCATTGACTTAAAATTTTTAAGCAAGCTCATCAAAGAAAGAGTAATTGATAAATTAGATCATAAGAACATCAATATGGATGTTGATTTTATGAAAGACAAAATGGCTTCAACAGAGATTTTAACTATTGCAATCTGGGAGCAATTAGAGGCTGAAATCAATGCAAAAGGATGTTACTTACATTGCGTCAAACTTTACGAAACAGAAAACAATTTCGTAGAATACTTTGGCGGTAAATAAAAGACAAATGGAAAACTCAAATAACGATTACGGATATACGAAGAAGGATATTTATAATCAGGATAAGATTGATTCAATCGCAGGTTATTATAAAAACATCCTACTTGAGCTTGGAGAGAATCCGGATCGCGAAGGACTTTTAAAAACTCCCGAGCGCGTTGCAAAGTCGTTACAATTTTTAACGCATGGTTACGATTTAGACCCTGTTGCTATTTTAAACTCAGCTAAGTTCAAGGAAGAGTATAAACAGATGGTTATCGTAAAAGACATTGAAGTGTATTCGATGTGTGAGCATCATATGCTTCCATTCTTTGGAAAGGCACATGTCGCTTATATTCCGAATCATTATATCGTTGGATTAAGTAAGATTCCAAGAATTGTAGATGCTTTTTCAAGAAGGCTGCAAGTACAAGAACGTTTAACGACAGAAATCAGAGATTGCATTCAGAATACGCTTAATCCATTAGGTGTCGCAGTGGTGATTGAAGCACAACATTTATGCATGCAGATGCGTGGAGTACAAAAACAAAATTCGATAACGACTACTTCTGCATTTACAGGTGAATTTGAAAACGATAGAACACGAAAAGAATTTATTAGTTTAATTTCTAATCAACGACATATTTAAAAACATGAAAGCATATATCTTTCCGGGACAAGGGTCTCAATTTGTAGGAATGGGAAAAGAGTTATATGAAAACTCTCCATTAGCAAAAGAACTATTTGAAAAGGCGAATGAAATAATTGGATTTCGCATTTCTGATTTGATGTTTAACGGAACTGATGAAGATTTAAAGCAAACCAATGTTACACAGCCTGCGATCTTTATTCACTCTGTAATATTAGCAAAAACACTAGGAGATAGTTTCCATCCTGATATGGTAGCGGGACATTCACTAGGAGAATTTTCAGCTTTAACTGCTAATGGCACACTTTCATTTGAAGATGGATTACGTTTAGTAATAGAACGTGCTAACGCTATGCAAGCTGCATGTGAAGCAGTGCCTGGAACTATGGCTGCAGTATTAGCATTAGATGATTCAAAAGTAGAAGAGATTTGCGAAGGCATCGACAAAGTAGTCGTTGCTGCTAATTATAATTGTCCAGGACAATTAGTTATTTCCGGATCGATTGAAGGAGTAAAAGAAGCTTGCGAAAAAATGACTGCTGCTGGTGCGAAGAGAGCTTTGCTGCTTCCTGTTGGAGGTGCGTTTCATAGTCCGCTAATGGAACCTGCTCGCGAGCGATTAGCTGCAGCAATTGAAGCTACGACATTCCACGAACCAAGTTGTGCAATATATCAGAATGTAACGGCTATGCCTCACCGCAATGCGGATGAAATCAAGAAAAATCTAATTGCACAATTAACAGCTCCAGTACGTTGGACACAATCGGTGCAGAGCATGGTTGCTGATGGTGCTACGACATTTGTAGAAGTTGGTCCTGGAAAAGTTTTACAAGGACTAGTTAAAAAAATACATAAAGAAGCGGAAGTATTATCTGCTTAACCAATAGTTTAAATTGAAGTCATGGAATTAAATTCATTAAATGCTATTTCTCCTGTTGATGGTCGTTATTTTAAAGTATGCGAACCATTAGCAAATTATTTTTCGGAAGAAGCATTAATCAAATATCGAGTAAAAGTAGAGGTTGAGTATTTTATTGCTTTATGCGAGATTCCTTTACCACAATTACAAAATGTTTCGCGCGATAGCTATGCTGGTTTAAGAAAGTTGTATGAAAACTTTACAAGTAATGATGCAATACGAATCAAGACGATTGAGCGCACAACCAATCATGATGTAAAAGCGGTTGAGTATTTTTTAAAAGAAGAATTTGACAAACTGAATTTAAGCGAACACAAAGAATTTATTCATTTTGGATTAACGAGTCAGGATATCAATAATACATCTATACCATTATCAGTTCAAGAAGCATTGCAAAATGTTTACTACAAAGAACTGAATCAGTTGTTAGAGAAATTACAGGAACTCAGTAGTGCATGGAAAAATATTCCTATGCTTGCACGTACTCACGGACAACCTGCCTCTCCTACTCAACTAGGAAAGGAAATTTATATTTTCAAACATCGTATCGAGCAACAATTAATACAACTGCAGGAAATTCCTAATACTGCTAAATTTGGCGGTGCTACTGGAAACTTCAATGCTCACGTTGTGGCCTATCCGCAAATTGACTGGGAGAACTTTGCCAACAAATTTGTTTTGACGTTAGGATTGAAGCGTTCACCTTATACCACTCAGATAGAATCTTATGATAACATGGCTGCGTTGTTTGATGCCATGAAGCGAATTAATACGATCCTGATTGATTTAAGCAGAGATATCTGGACGTACATCTCAATGAACTACTTTACACAAAAAGTAGTAGCAAACGAAGTGGGATCATCGGCAATGCCTCATAAAGTAAATCCGATAGACTTTGAAAATGCTGAGGGCAATTTAGGTTTATCGAATGCAATATTAGAGCACCTATCAGCTAAGTTACCTGTATCAAGATTACAACGCGATTTAACAGATTCGACGGTACTTAGAAATATAGGAGTGCCATTTGCGCATATCTCGATTGCTTTAGCTTCATTAAGCAAAGGATTAAATAAGATTAGCGTTAATGAGACCGTAATTCATAATGACCTAGAAAATAATTGGGCGGTAGTCGCTGAGGCGATTCAAACTATTCTACGCAGAGAAGGATACCCTAATCCGTATGAAGCCTTAAAAGCTTTGACACGTACAGGAGGAAAAATCAATCAAGATACTATCAAAGATTTTATACAAACACTTGAAGTTAGTGCGGCAATTAAAGAGGAACTTTCAAAAATAACTCCTCATAATTATATTGGGATAAAATACCATTATTAATATACTTAATTAAGAACAAATACTATATTTGTGCAACTAACGCACAATGACCTTCCTTTATTTGTTTTTCGGTATGATTTGCTTTGGCGTAAGCAATTGCTTATGGAGAAAATTGCAACAATCTTTTAGCGATACGCAATTGCTCTTTTACAGAAGTTTGTTCACTGTACCGCTACTCTTGTTAATTTGCTGGTACGCAGACTCCAACTGCTTGTTAAATCCAACAGATTATATATCACCTTTTTTAAGCGCTGTCCCATGGATTTTAATTAGCTTACTTGGACTCTATTTATTTATTGCTTCAATTCGATTACAAGCAAGTGGGATATCTGCATCGGTTGTTTTATGGGGTTCTTTATTTGGAGTTATGATGTCCTATTTTATTGATCACACTCCATTCCCGAGCAATATATTATCAATTTCTAGATTGTCGATTGCAGGACTATTATTAATCGATAGTGAATTGTTTAAGAAGATTAAACCAAACAAAGGAACATTGTTAGCGATGGGAGCTGGACTTTGCTGGGCGATTGCAAGCAGAGGTTTTAAATCAGAAATTACGGTAACGCATCCTAGTCTATTTGCTTTGTTTCAAGAAATGGTAGTACTGATAATTTCATTAGCATTTGTATTTGCTCAAAGAAAAAGTACAAATCTTGAATATACTAGCTCTCCAATAAAAGGACTTTTAATAATAGCATTACTAACTATTGGTGGAATTATAGGTAGCAACCTTGCTATCGCAAATAGCAATATGATGTACTTCTCCATGATCAGTGCTGTACAACCTGCTACTACAGTTATTGTTTCCAGATTTTTTCAAAAAGAAGACATCAGCAATCTTCAAATCATCGGGGCCATTTTATTAATAACTGCAGCAGCATTGAATTAATAAAATCTGATCAACCATTTACTACTAAACACGCTATATATCTACGTCAATTCGAATTGACATGCAGATTATTTGATTAGATTAGAAACAACGACGTTAAAAAAATCGCTTCGAGGAATTCATATCTGGGCATTAGCAGTTGGATTAGTTATATCAGGTGAATATTTCGGATGGAATTATGGATGGGCAAATGGTGGTCCGATGGGAATGTTTATCGCAACCATACTCGTTACTATTTTTTATTTATGCTTTGTATTTAGCTTCACAGAACTCACAACGGCATTACCAGATGCAGGAGGACCTTTCACATTTGCAGATAAAGCTTTTGGAAGAAGAGTCGCAGTATTTACTGGTTATGCAACAGTAATAGAGTTTGTTTTGGCTACGCCAGCGATTGCCATTGCATTGGGAAGTTATGTACATTTTTTACACCCGATGCTTGATACGACTATTGTTGCTATTGTAGCTTATTTGCTTTTTACGATTATCAATTTAATAGGCATCAAAGAAAGCGCTGCATTTACACTTATTGTCACCATATTAGCCATTGTGGAATTATTAATCTATATAGGAATAACTTCTACACATTACGAAGCAAGCAATATTGAATTAATAAAAACTTCAACTACTTTCAAAGATGTATTCTCAGCGATACCATTTAGAAGTGAAAGATCCTAAGAAGAGTTTACCTATCGGATATATCACAGGCATTATCACACTTTGTATTCTCGCTATCGGCGTGATGTTCTTCACTTGCGCAGCAGTGCCTTGGCAACAATTAACAGCCATTGATTATCCACTTCCAGAAACAATTGGTATCCTATTAGGCAAAGGCAATACACTTACTACCATTATTGCGGGTGTTGGAATCTTTGGATTGATTGCTTCATTCAATAGTATTATCACGAGTTATTCGAGACAATTATTTGCGTTATCAAGAGCAGGGATACTTCCTCCATCATTAGCACATATCCATACGCGTTATAAAACGCCTCATAAGGCCTTACTAGTAGGAT
>JBDKGQ010000067.1:0-14656 GCA_039798145.1 Bacteroidota bacterium | reverse complement strand
AACAATGGGGGTGGGAATGGGAATGGTAACGGTAACAATTCTTTGCCCCCTTGTGACCCGGATACGGTCTACTTTGAGCAGGACATCCTGCCACTTTTCATTTCTAACTGTACAATGTCGGGTTGCCATAATTCAACAACACATGCAGAAGGAATCGATTTAAGTTCATACGCAGCCGTTATGAGTTCTAATGTATTAACACCTGGTCAGGCTTGGAACAGTGATTTAGTTGAAGCTATTACAGAAACAGACCCTAATAAAATAATGCCTCCGCCGCCAATGCCACCAATGCCTGCTTCTCAAATTAATTTGATTAAGAAGTGGATTAATCAAGGCGCTTTAGATCTTAAATGTGATAATGGTTGTGATACTACTAATGTGACATTTACAAATACCATTAAACCTATCCTGCAAAATTATTGTACAGGTTGTCATAATACTACAAGTCCAGGTGGTGGATATAATCTTACTAATTATACTGATGATGCGGTTGGGAATTTTGGGGTGCAGTCATCAGCTTTAGATGGCTCGTTGTCGGGATCAGTTCACCATACTGCTCCATGGTCGCCAATGCCGAAAGGCGGGAATCAAATTCCACAATGCCAGCAAGACCAAATAAGAATCTGGGTAGATGCCGGTGCTCCAAATAATTAATAAATTTGCCGAATGAAAATTGTATTTCCAATACTCTTCTTTTTAGCTGTAGGCAGTTTAACAAGCGGCTGTTATTACGATAATGAAGAATACCTCTATGGTACTTGCGATACTACGAGTGTCACTTTTTCCAGGGATATTAAACCAATTATGGATGCTAATTGTATCAATTGTCATAGTGGTGGCTCGATTGATTTAACGAATTATAACGGAGTGAAAGCCAAGGTAAGCGATAGCACACTATACAAAGCAATGTCTTATTCTTATTCAGGTGTTAATTCTTCGAAGAATATGCCTTCATCGGGAAAGTTAGATGATTGTTCCATCAATAAAGTAAAAGCATGGATCGACGAAGGCGCAATAAATAATTAATCAAATGAAAAAAATCAAAATCGTTATAGTTGTATTAGTTATTGGCGGACTAGCTGCAGCGGGCATTGGCAAATATTTCTTCGATAAGAAAGTAGAAGGGGTATCAGATGTGAAAGCTGAATTTACGATGTCGTGCGACTCAATTTATAACGCTTTTTCTAATGACGAAATAGCTGCAAACAAAATATACATCGGAAAAATAGTGGAAGTGAGTGGTAAGGTACATACCATTGAAAAAGATATGGCCAATGTTTCTATTATGTTGAGTACAACTGAAGGAATGGGCTTCGTCATTTGTCGTTTGGATTCAGCAGCGGCCCTTACTTTTAAAGGCGTAGAAGGACAAAACCTGAAACTAAAAGGAGAGTGCGTTGGTTATATGATGCCAGATGTAAATATCTCACGTTGTGTTATTGTAAAATAAATTACTACCAAATAAAAATACCAATTCCCTAAACAAAATTAATATGAAAAAGAATCTACTTATCGTAATTTCAGCTGGCTTAGTAACCGTTTTAAGCCTTACTACATTATCTGTAACAAGTGATCCAACTGGCGCTCCTGCCGGTGTTGCTAATGATCCTGCAAGCGGCGGTGCTACTTGCACAAACTGTCATGGTGGAACTGCTACCATCGCAACAGCAGCGCAGGCTTCTATTACTTCAAATATTCCAGCAGCTGGTTATACAGCAGGAACAACGTATACAATAACAGCTACTGTAAATTATACAGGTCGTTCAACTTTCGGATTTGAAGTTAGTCCGCAAAATACAGCAGGAACTAAATTAGGAACGTTGATCAATACAGGATCTCAAACAAAATTAGTGGGTACTAGCAAATATGTTACGCATACGCAAGCAGGTAACTCTGGTTCAAATACCAAATCATGGACATTCAACTGGACTGCGCCAGTAACGGGTAGTGGCGATGTAACTTTCTATGGAGCGTTTATGGCTGCTAATGGAAACGGAGCTTCAAGTGGTGATATCGTATACAAAACAACTTATACCGTTTCAGAAGCTGTAGCAAGTGGAGTTAATGAAGTGGAGGCTAATACCAATGCCTTAACAGTTATCAACTTAAAGAATGCTTTACAGATTTCTTATAATGCACAATCTTCTGCAACAGCAAACGTTGAATTATATAATTTAAATGGAACACTTGTGAGTGCTGCTTCATTCGAGCAACAAAATGTAGGTACTGTAAACTTAAACTTTGATGTAAAAGAAGGTTTGAATACAGGAATTTATATTGTTAAAGTTCAACAAGGAACACAAGTATTAACAAAGAAATTAGCTTTAGTTTTTTAATTTTAAATACTATTAAATATGAAAAAAATTCTTTTTTTACTGGCACTTGTTGTAAGCATTGGTGCTAATGCTCAAGACAAATACTTAACACGTAATGCAAAAGTTCGCTTTGACGCAACTTCTTCTACATCTCCTGAGAAAATAGAAGCAATAAACAATCAAGGAACAAGTATATTCGTTGCGCAAACGGGCCAATATGAATTCTCTGTTTTAATGCAGGCATTTGAGTTTGAAAAAGCTTTAATGAAAGACCACTTCAACGAGAACTATGTAGAAACTACAAAGTTTCCCAAGGCAACTTTTAAAGGAACAATTCAAGACGTTGCTAAAGTAAACTTTGCAAAAGATGGAAAGTACCCAGTTGTTGTTAAAGGTACAATGGATATGCATGGCGTGAAGAAAGAAGTTACTGCTAATGGCACGTTAACAATTGCAGGAGGCAAAGTAACAGCTTCATCAAGTTTTAAATTGTTGTTGTCTGATTTCAATGTAACTATACCTAATTTAGTAAAAGATAAAATTGCTAAGGAAGCTTCAATTATCGTTGATGCTACTTACAACAAAATGTAATTTGAATGAACCGTTACCAACTAAATAAGTGTTTGTTTTTAATCGCTATGGTGATTCTTTCATCATCGTCTGCTTTTGCGCAGGATGATTTGTTAGGTTCATTGGGAGAAGAAAAAGCACCTCGCGTATTTGAACGCAATGCTTTTAAATCTACGCGTGTAATTACAGCACAATCCATGGAGCAATTGTCGAAAGGAGTTCTTGATTTTCGAATTCTACATCGCTTCGGGCGAGTAAACAGCGGAGCCTATGATGCATTCGGATTTGAGGTATAGGAAGAAGTAGTAATAAGAAAGAAATAGATGGATTTATTAAGTATCGTCCAATTTGGCAATCAAACGACGGATGGCCTTTCTCAGTACTCTTAACTTCAGGTTTCGTAAAAGATGGTTTAAAGTGGGCGGATCCTAACCGTGATAATTATGCATCATCAAGATATTCTTATTTCCATCAAGTATTGGTTGGAAGAAAATTCTCTGATGCCTTCTCGTTACAATTAATGCCAACGTTAGTACATCGTAATCTTGTTCTTACAGAAGAAGATAATAATGATATCATTAGTATTGGAGTGGGGTCACGTTTAAAATTGAGCAATCGTTTAGCTGTAACGGTAGAGTACTTCCGTCATATTACTGATTTGCCAACGGGTTACTATGATCCATTATCAATCGGATTTGATATTGAAACAGGAGGTCACGTATTCCAATTACATTTCACTAATTCTTTAGGAATGAATGAACGTTCTTATTTGGTAGGTACAGATGGTCAATGGTCGAAAGGGGATATTCACTTCGGATTTAACATCTCTCGTGTTTTCACCATTTCAAAACCAAAAGAGTTTCGCAAGAAAAAAGAATGAGCAATTTTATAGAACGAAAAAGGGGCAGTCTCGTTGAGATCGCCCCTTTTTTATTTTTTGAAGGTTGCTTAAACCGTATGCGCCCTCTTGAAATATTGCATAATCTTACTCGCTGGTTTTAAAAAGCGAGTGAATATTCCAGGTTTAATTCCATTTAATTTCCACGCCATCTTATCTTCAATATTAGCTTTTAATCGAACGAAGAAACTTACGTTACTCACGCCGCCCATTCTCATCTTAACAACGACTTTCGAAAGGTATGCTAACTTGATTTTATTTTTATGAATCATGCGTAACATCAATTCATAATCGGCCGATAAACGTAATGTTGTATTGAATCCTCCGTAACGTTCATAGCATTCTTTTCTGACAAAAAAGGTAGGGTGCGGTGGCATCCATCCATTTAAAAAATCTCCCTCTTCGTAATCGCCCGACTCCCATGTTCTCGTCACTTTATTAATATCGTTTCTATCAACAAAAACTAAATCGGCATATACGCCCTCTGCATTTGGATTGCTTTCAAATGTTTTTACAATATCGCTGATCACATGATTCGATGCATATAAATCATCTGAATGCAGCATTCCTACAATATCTCCAGTTGCTAAACCAATCCCTTTATTTAAAGCATCGTATAGGCCTTTGTCTTTTTCAGAAACAATCTTGGTGATTTTATCTTTGTATTTATCTACTATTTGCAATGTGCTGTCCTTCGACTTACCATCAATAATTAAATACTCAATATTGGGGTAGTCCTGACTTACAACAGACTTTAACGTGTCTTCAACAGTAGCAGAACTGTTATAGGTAATTGTAATAATAGATACTTTCATTGCGTTGGTTTGATTATAAAATGACCCTATCTCTAATTTCTTGAGCAGGGTTGCCCTTATACATCGTATAAGCTTCCAGGGTTTCAGTTGCTACGGAAGAAACTGATAGAATAGCATGGGTTTTAAGTGTTACTCCAGGGCAAACAATCGATAATGCACCTACCCAGGCTCCATCTTCAATAGTTATTGCACCAGTGATTAGATCAAAAGTTTCTTTTTTATAGTTATGATTGCCGCATAATAACATGGCTCCCTGACTTAAGCAGCAATTCTTACCGCAATTCTTACCGATGGTAACTTGCGCTAGATTGTCAATCCATACACGCTCGCCAATCCAGGTATAATCACCAATACTCAATAGCCACGGATACTTAATATTTACACTCTGCTTTATGACAACCCCTTTTCCAATCTTTGCCCCAAATAAACGAAGCAAGGACACTTTTAATTTGCCAAAAGGATTAAGAGGGTTTATTAAAAACAAAGCATTCACAATATACCAAAGTGCGATTTTAAATTTGCCAGCACCTGGATTGTACCAATCGTTGGTATATTTTGATAAATCAGTTTGCTTCATCACGCAAATAGTTTTTTGTTTTGTTCAACACCTTCCTTATCATCAAATATTTGTTGTGCAAAGGTAAGTGCACCATTACTAAATTGATTAAACTCTTCTTGGTTCCAACTACACGCTTTCTCAATTGCATTCATAATTTCATTTTCCTTATTTAATGCAATATCCCATCCCGCATTTTTTTCTACTAAATTTTTCCAGATGGTTTGATCTGAAATTAAAACAGGACAACCAGCTGCCATACTCTCTACGATTGAATGTCCGTAGTTTTCATTAAAGGTAAGTAAAATGCTGAGATGGTAACGGCTCATGACATCAATCACCTCGGAGTTTTCTAAGATGCCTTTATAATTAACTTTTACATGCGATGGCATAGTTTGAATTACTGCATTACATTCATTCCAATATGCTTCCTCTTCAATGGGTCCGTAAATATCAAACTCAATTGAATTTCCTGAAGGTACTTTAGTGAGTAGTTTTAATGTTCCCAACAAATTTTTCTTCGGAGAAATTCGTGAAAGGAAAAACATTTTTAAGCTTCCTTTATTTTTAATGCGCTCCACAAAATCTAACTTTCGTGGTTCAACAAGATCAATCGCTACATGTACTTTTGCTCTTCTTCCAAATTGTTGTTGAATTTCTTTTTCTTCGGAAGTGGAACTTGCATGAAAAGTAATACCGCTATATAAGCCCATCATTTTTGTAGAAAACAAATAGGACTTTTTCTTTAACGATTTAATTTTTAATGCTCCTTTTCCAAGCATACCGCGAGGTGCTAAAATCACTTTTCTTCGAGGTAAAAACTCCTTTCGGATAGTGAGTGGAAGGAAAGTATAGAAATAAGAAAACATCGAATTCAAATAAAGTATATCCGCTTGCGCTTCAAACATTATTTTTTTCAAATGTTGTTTTGTTCTTTTCTCTTGCGAGATATAATACACATGACTTCCATCTTTTAATTTAATCCATGTGTCAAGTTGCACTCCTGCATAATGAGCATCTGCATGTAAGTCACGATCACCAGTCACAATATAAAAATCATATGCTTCTTTTAAATGACCAGCCATTGCAGCCACCGAACGAATTTGTCCGCCTGCTTTATAGCCTGGCAAATACCAATCTACAAATACCAGTATTTTCTTTTTGCTGCTCATGATTTAATTAATTGCAATAATGTTTCTGACCACTTTTGAGGAGTGTTTGAATTCCCTTTTGCATGACTTTTATGCATCATTGAAATTAATGTTGCATCATCGCTATTGATAATTTTAAGTATCGCTTGTTTTAACGATGTTTCATTTTTTGGTTCACAATAAAACCCGTTTTCATTTTCTGTGAGAAACGCTGTTGCGGCACTTGTGGTAGTACTGCATACTAGCGGATAACCTGCCAGCGCATATTCTTGCACAACAACACCCCAATGTTCATAATGCGTTGGAAGAATAAATACACCAGTATCATTAATCGTGGATGATAATTGATGTGGTTGTACAAATCCAACGTTTTTTAAGAATGATTTTTTTGGAAAATTTTCTTCGAGATGTCCTTTGCCTAAGCAATACAATTCCCATCCTTTTCTTTCTTCATCAGTTAAATTCGAAAATACATTCCATAATTCATTCGTGCCTTTCAACTCAGTGTATCTTCCTACGAAGATAAATCGATGAGGGAATTTATTTTCTTTTGATGTTTTTGTTTGAGTGTAATAGTTATTATACAAATCAACATCTGCACAATACATTCCTTGTAATAGCTGATCACTTTTAAATCCTAAGCGCTTTGCGTATTCTGCATTTGGTGCACCTGGTACCCAACAATGCGTAAACAATCTTGGTAAATAAAATGGAGCAATGAATGTTGCAATGCGTTGCTTTAAATTTCCTTTCCAGATATTATCCAATGTCATCACTACAGGAATACGCTTTTTGATATGCTTGCAAATAGCTAAATATCCTTTATCTGCCCATCCACATACATAAATTAAATCGGGGTTAATGCCTTCCGTTAGTTGTATTAATTTTTCAGTTGAATAGTCTGGTCTGTTATAAGTAGTAATATTTTCTCCAAATGAAAATTCAAAAGGAGCAACACTATTAACAGGGTAATTCACTACATGAACTTCTGCATTACATTTATCTGCGAGATGTCGCATGCAAGCTACCGTATAGCCTGCCAACTCAAAGTACAGGAATAGGATCTTCTTTTTTCTCGACATTTCTAAAGTGTAATAAGGAAATACATGCTAACGCCATAATGGTAAACGGATTCAGTGATCCTTGAAACCAGGCTTCGAACGTACAGGAAAATAAAAATGCAAATAGGGTAGGTAACGATAAATAATTATACGTAATACTCTTGAAGAAATTTGTCAGCAAGCCGTACATATAAAGTATTAATCCTATCAAACCAGTATTCAACCAAAGGGCAAGGTAAGTGTTATGTACACCGCCTAGGGTACCTTGACTTTGTAACCATTTCTGATTGATTTCAAATAATGTTTCTTCATAGGAGAATCCTCTTCCTAACAAGAAGTTATCTTGAATATTTTCCCATCCAAATTGCCATGCAATCAAACGGCCTGATCCATCTTCTAAATGCTCAACACGCAGATAGGAACCTAATCCTAATGTGTTTACAATAAGCGGAAGATTATCGGTGATGATTTCATATAATAATCCGGTTATGATTAAAATAACGAAACCAAGCATTGGCGACATTTTATAGAACCTTGCAAAGAACAAGAATATCAAAATAGAGAAAATACTATTTCTTGATTCAGATAATAAAACAGAAAGTGCAAGTGTTCCGAAGATTAATATTAACTGAGGCAGTGTAAATAATTTTGGATGCTTCTGAAGTGTAAGCATAATCAATGCGAAGAAAATCGTCGCGAAGGAACCAATACCATTTGGATTACCCATTAACCCATTATAACGACCAACTAAAAAAGTATAATCTACAGGCATCACTATCGCAACTAAAAAACCTGCTAGCAGCACCAATGTTCCTGACCAGATCCACAAGGTAAATAAATGCTTGCCTTCGTCTTTTGCCAATTCATGTGTTACATAATTCGGGATTAAAGCAAACATGAGCAAAAACGAAAGTGTTTTTTGAAAGGCAAGTAATGGAATAGGATTTCTAAAAACAACAATAAATGCGAGAATAAAAAATGCCAAGAAAGGATACCAGATTTTACTCTTTTCTTTAAATGATTTTGTGTCTAATAAAAAAACAAACTCTGGCTGGCGGTTATCACTAAAGAAAAGTAAGATGGCAAACGATACAATCATCTCTGCATACATGCCTTTTCTTTTGAAGAGAATCAATCCTAAAGGAACTAAACCCATTGCAATTTCTGGAGCAACAATTCCACCCATTACCCATAGCAGGATAACGATGTAAAATTGATTATTCTCTTTTAAAAATTGCAACATGCTGTTCTAATGTTTATGGCTTCTTGAGTAGAGTTGATGGAAGCATGGATTCAAATAGTTCGATGTGCTTGCGTCCAACAATCTCCCAGGTAAAATTATTCATTACTCGTGCACGTGACTCCTCCGACATTTTTCTTTTATCATCAGCACTTAGTTGATAATATGCTTGAATAGCCGATTTAAATGCTCTTTTATCACCTGCATCTACAAGGTATCCGTTTTTATTATTTACGAGCTCAGCAGTTGCTCCTGTATCGGAAACAATAACAGGCATTCCATGAACCATTGCTTCTAACACTACCGTAGGCATTCCTTCAAATAGTGTTGGGAATACAAATAAATCGCAGGTTTCGTATAATTCTTTTAATCGCTCTTCGGATGCAAATCCAACATATTCTACATTTTCGAATTGATACTCGGAAGTATATTTTTCATACAACGGACCTTTACCCACTACATAAAATTTCAATTTTGATTTATAGCCATCACGATTCAAAGTTTTGATGGATTCAAGCAAGACATCGATTCCTTTATTAAAGGCAAATCTCCCTACATACAAAAGTTTTAATTCTTCAACTTCGAAATTTTTAGTTGGCAGTTTACATTCATATACAGCATTGGGGATTACTGCAATCTTATCGTTCGAATAATATATTTCGTTCTTCAATATGGTAGTTAATCGCCCGCCTAACGATATCACTTTAGCTGCATGATTGAACTGATAACGTTCCATCATTCGCATGGGAAGTGTTTTTAGTCGATCGTTACTTGTTAAACCTTGAAATGGTTCTAAGCCATGCTGATTTACAATAACACGATTACCAAATTTTTTCAAATCATATAAAACAGCAAATCCTTGTGCATATACAATTGCTTCAGGATAGTGCTTAATTAGTTCACTGATTTTTTTTGAATATTGATATTGCTTCCAGATATAAAATCCATTGAAATCAAAAGGAATAGAAATTTCTTTAATGTTCCATTTGGGATCCAATACATTTTCTTTGTGTGGATGAATAACAATGATTTCCCAGTTAGTATACTTGACTAATTGTTCAATTAATAATAGTGAATGCTTTTGCATTCCACCAACAGCGTGAGGGAAGATTCCATCCGTACAAAAAAGAAGCTGTCGTTTCACTACTTATTTATTTATCAATGTTGCAATTCCTTCGTCAATGCCAATAAGTGGTTGCCAGCCTGTCGATTTTAACTTACTTACATCAGCTAATAAATGCATGCGTTCTACTTTTCGTACACGTGATTCGTCTACTTCTATTTCAATATTTTCTCCTAACTGGCGAGAGAAGGCATCAACAATTTCAGTCACTGAATATTCTATTCCTCTACCTAAATTATAAATATCAATTCCCTTACTATCATAACTCATTAGTGAATGCACTGCATTTGCCATATCCGAAGTATGAATGAAATCACGCTTAGGTGTTAAGTTGCCAAGCTTAATCTTACGTAATCCAGCATTGATTTGATTTTGAATTTCAGGAATTAAATGCGGATTCGTTTCATTCGGACCAAATGCATTAAAGAAACGGCAGATTATAACGGGTACGCCTGTCTGTAAATGAAATTCATTGCATAAATGCTCTCCAGTAAGTTTACTTAATCCGTAAATATCCATTGGTCCTGTAGGATGATTTTCAGAAACTGCTTCATCATAGATTGGATATACTGCTGCAGTAGAAGCAAAAAATACTTTTTGAACCTGATATTTTTTACATGCATCTAAAACATGAATTGTTCCTCTGATATTTATATTACTTGATTCAAATGGATGTTGATTGCAATAAGGAATAAAATGAACGGCAGCTAAATGAATCACGCGATCAGGGCGAACAGCGTTGAAGATATTGTTAATAGTTTGTGCATCTAAAATATCCGCTTGAAAAAAATGAGCATCATCGATGTTTATGAATTCGCGCTTACCAAAGGATAAATTATCAATTACAAAAATTTCATCGCCTTCGCGTTGTAGTTTGTCAATTACTGCACATCCAATAAAGCCGGCACCTCCGGTCACTAAAGTTTTCATAGTAGCTCTTCAATTAATTTTTTATACTGTCCATCCTGCGCAGACTTTGTCCAGTTCTGTTGAACTAAATGGATGAGTCTGTTTCTTTCTGCGAATGGCTTTTTACTGATGGAAAGGGATTTTTGTTCCGAATAAATGATACCGCAGTCATTATTTTTTACAAATTCGGTGTAATCACCTAAGTTTTCAGAGATAATAACAGGCAATCCAGCACTCAAGTACTCAGCAAATTTAGTTGGAGAGGCTACTTTATTAGTTACCGATTGCTCCCTGATTAAAATACCCCAATCACAGGCAAGCAGGAATGAGGTTACCTCTTCGTGTTTAAGCCATCTACGGCTAACCTGATTAGGGAATGCCGAAATTAATTCTTGTATCATCACATCGTAATTTGATAAAAAGACGAGTTTGTGATGTTGACTGTCTGATAAAAAATTTAGCATTAATGGTTTCAATAACGAAAACGATTGCCATCCTGAAACAGATCCGGAATATACCAGCACTAAATCTTCAGGATTAAAACCATAATTTCTGCGAATAGGATTAATTACTTCTTCGCTAAGTTCTTTAACAATAAAATTACTATTCAGCGTACACGGAATAACTACATGTTTTGTTGAATTATAATTGTATTCACTTTGCCAGTGCTCTACTAATTTTTGAGTAACTGCTATTCGAAAATCACTTTTGTTCACTGCATTGCTTTCGAGCTGAGGGATATTCTTTTTCCAATTTGAAGGGACCGTTATTGGATATTCTGTCCACTCTGCTTTCATAGCACCACGTCCATCGAAACAAACTTTCTTTACACTGCACTTATTTCTGACAAGCAAGGCCATATTTGCAGCTATCACATTTCTCGCGATGATAGATTTGGGTTGTAAAAGCAAACAAATAAACCAAAGAACAATACTATTGAATTTCCAGTAAGGTGCTTTGGGCAACATCGGTAATACGATAGCGTTACCACGTTTCGCTAATATTTCTTTTTTCTTATTCGAAAAATCGTGTAATGAAATAAAGGCTACTAAACGAATGGAAGTGTTATGCTTTTGATCGAGGTAGTTTAATACATCAGTTACCTGACTAAAAAATACGCCTGAAGGAGGTTCGCCGTAGGTAAGGTAAATCATCGATTAGTTAATAGGGTTTTTGAGGATGCAGTATTGTTGCAATTATTTGCGCAAACTTAAATCCGAGTAAATTGTAAATAAATAAATATTTACTTGAGTTAGAATGAGTAGGTATTGGTTTCCCAATAGGCTCAATGAATTTTCGATGTAAATCAACGGCCTCCATTTTATTGTAATAGTAAATTATACGAATAGAACTAAATACTTCATTTAGGTAAGTAGTTTTAATTTTATCTGTGAGCAGATTGTTTTCATGTAAATAATTATAAATGCTCACACGTAAATTAATGAAACGTATCCATTTTGCTTCAGGATTCGATTTTGTAATTGATCCCGATTCACGTTCTCTGTTAATGTTAAGTACAGTATCGTCAATTTTAACTTTAGCCCCGTTCTTTAGCATACGAAACATCAAATCATATTCTTGACTACTCTTCAAATTTTCATTCCATCCACCAGCTGAAAGAATAGCGCTTCTTCGAAATAAATTGGCTGTAGTTACTCCTAATCGACCTCGCATTAAACTATTCCAGGCATCGTCACTTTCAAATTTATAAAGCGTGTCAACACCAGCAAGATTTCTTTTCTTAAAACTATTTACAACGATATCAATTGAATTATTTGATTTTTCAATTAACGAAAGCTGATGCTCAAATTTTGTTGGAAGTAATAAATCATCAGCATCAAAAAACTGGATAAATTCACTCGTCGCTGCGTTTAAACCTTTATTGCGCGAATGGTTTGCCCCTTCATTTTTATCGTTTTGAATTAATTTTATGATTGTGGGATATTGACTTTGTAGATCTTTAATGATTGCAACAGTATTATCCGACGAACAATCGTCAACACAAATTATTTCTTCGCATTTGATCGTTTGTTGAATTACAGATTCAATGGCTTCCTTAATGTAAGTCGCCACATTGTAACAAGGTATTACAACTGATATAGTTGACATGTTTTCAGTGCTTAAGCTGCCAATAGTAGTAACAGGATGGGAATGGCTATTTAAGTCGCCTGGATGGTTTATTAGTTTTATTTTGGTACTTGAAAAATACCTAAAATCGCTATTGATAGTAAAATGTTTGTCAGCGAATGTTAACAAACATTTCAACATTTTTATATTGTGCCTTGTGAGTATTTTAGGGTGAGAAACGAACTGTACAAATTCCTGATTGCTGATCAGTTTTTTATACTTTGATAATTTTATTCTCGTCAGTAATTCAATAGAAACTCGTTCATAATTTGATGACGTCAGGTTAATTCCAAATGGTGATTTTGCTTTAGTCTTAAGTTCATGCGAATTCACTCCAATACCTTTCAGGTGCGTGCTATCATGCAGTACTTTGTATAAGAACTTAAGATAGATTTTATCAATGAATTTTCTCCAAGGTTCAATATAAATGATGTCGCTTGTAATTTCTATAAATGGGCCTTGCTCATTCTGTTCTTCTACATTGTCCGAAAAGCGATAGATATTATTTTTTATGCAGGTGCTAAAATCGAAATATTGTGCATCAGTAAATTGATAAACTAATGGCATTACACTAAAATCGAACTCGATGTTATGCTTTTGAAAACTTTCTTTAAAAACATCAAAAGGCTGTATCGACCATCCGCCAGCTCTGAATCCATTGATTTTATATTCAGGAAAATCAAAATGAATAATATCTCGTAGAATGGCTATTGAAGAATCAAAGACCTTATTTATTTCTTCTTGATTCAACTGGTTAATTCGATAATGAGTAATATTCTGTAGGTTAAATTCGTCTTTTTGAGGATCATAAACAGCATCCATCCAATGCGGATGTAAATGTGGGAAAACATCATGACCTTGTTTTACAATATTGATTATCTGTGACGAAATCAGTTGTAGTTTGTTTTTACAGGCAGGACAATTTTCGGAAAGTTCTTTTAGTTTAATGAGCCATGTTGTATCAACAAAAAATATGGCTTTAATATTATATTCTTCAAGAAGATTTAAGATATGTTGAGTTGGCTCAATTACACTGTCTATAACATTACCACTTCGCTCTCCAAGAAAGAGTTCATAGTCAAAAGTGAATAAAAGGTGTTTCTCTTTTTTCATGAAAAGTGCTTTTTATTTTTTTGCAATCATTAAATAGGCGTTGGTAAAAATTCGCTCTCCATTACCATATGGAGTAGGATCATAATCTGAAAACTTTCTTCCATTAAATGCTTGCTCATGTTTCACTATTTGCAGATAATTACTTGCTGCATTTTCTACGACTTTAGGAGCATATTCAATGTAATATAAATCGGGATAATATAAATCAGATTTTTTAAGTGCAGGAGGGTAGTGTAAGAATAGAAATCCACCTTCTTCTAAATAGTCGGATACTTTTTTGAAAAATAAATCTAACTGACTTGGTGGAATAAATTCAAGTACACTGATACAATAAATAGCATGAAATTTTTTATTAAAATGTTGATCTAAAAAACTACCAAGAATAAAATTGACATTTGGTAGATCTTTTTTTCCTCGCTCTATCATGTCCTTGTTGACATCAATTCCAGTGCAAAAATAATCTTCGTTAAAGTTTTTTAAATAAGCACCTGCACCACAGCCAATATCTAAAATCTCATCATTTTTTCGAAGATGTTCGTATATAAAATAGATTAATTGCGTATGTGTTTTTTTAATTGCTTCATTGATATGCGGTACATTTGAAAAACCTGCCATTTCTTGCGCACTTAATTTCTTATTTATCCGTATGCGTTTATAAATACCAAATTTATCAGTCATCCATCGATCCAATTTTAAAAAAATCAAAATTGAATTGACAAATCTGTTATTCGTAAAAAAGAAAAATAGTCTGTTTATCATTGTTCCTGGTCAATTATAT
>JBDKGQ010000066.1:0-14762 GCA_039798145.1 Bacteroidota bacterium | reverse complement strand
TCCGCCACCTGGCCATAAACTTTATTAGGGACTGCAAATATATTGAGTTTGCAGCTTCCATAAAAGTCATTTTATTTTTTCAGCCAATTCAGTGATGCGCGGCCAAGCTCCCCTCTTACATTCAAGGTGTAATAACCAGGAGCTAAATTTTGTAATTCATTCAATTCAATTTTACCTTGATCTGCATTCTTCAATAGCGTTGTAATCAAGGTACCATTCACAGAATAAACAGCAATCTCACATTGTCCGTCGTTTAAATTTTCCAACTGCATAAATACCTTATCTCCTGTCGATGGATTAGGGAATATTTTAGCTACTAATTCTTTCGTATTGTCAGATAAACCAACCGATAAATCTCTGTAAATATCCTTGTAACGTACTGAAGTAACTGTTTCTGTTTGTCCATTAACATTAACATTGATCTGCAATACAGGAATTTTTCCATTTGTAGTTAACCACTTATACTCTCTTGTTTTTGTTCTTGGAAATGAAAAACCAAATCCGAAACTACTAATGAAAACAGAATCGCTTCCTGTTAATTCAGATACTACACGCAATGTATTGAATGTACCTAACGGAGTAATTAATGTTCCCCATCCATCTACATGATTAACTCGATGTTGTTGACCATCTGCATGACCTTGATTCGGAATGGTAATCGAATAATCAGAATCGGAAGAATCGACATTACCGTAGTTACAAGGAAAAGTATATACGATATCTTTATTTCCGTAAGGAACTGGAGTTGAAACGCCAGAAATATTAGCCCCAAATCCAACCTGCTTATAATTGCTACTTGAATTATAGTAAAAATTATAAACGTCAGTAATAGGAACATTTCCACCTGCAGCGGACAAATCTGGTCCTCGTTCAGCAATATTAGCTCTATTGGTATTGAAAGGGAAATTAGCAAAATAAACCGAGTAGGTTATTCCCGTAGAGGTAACCGCTAAAAAAGTATCAATATCTTGACTTGTAGGCACAAGAGCACTATAATCCCATAATGCATTTGCTCCGTTCGTTCGTAGTTAATGCTGTGCTCGAAGGAACTGTATTAGCGATACTCAATCTCAACGTGTCGCCACCAACAGCAAAATCACCAGTACCAATTGTTATCTGGCTAAACAATTGACTTGAAGAAAGAAGTAAAAAGAATGCAATAGCAATTTTTTTCATGACGTATTTTTTTTCAAATATAAAAAACAATAAAAAAGGAGGGTCGCCCCTCCTTTAATTATTTTAATAATCTTTAATTATAACGACTCGATTGCTTTAGCAATAGCCTCAAAATTTGGAATATCACCAGCACTTTCTAAAACCTCTGCATAGCGAATAACACCATCTTTATCTGCTAAAAATGCTGAACGACGAGCGGTTCCTTTCATTCCTAACACAAATTCATCGTATTGTGATCCAAAAGATGCACATACTGTTTTGTTATAGTCAGATGCTAATGTGAAATTAAGTCCTTGCTCCTCTTTATACTTTGCCAATGTAAAAAGTGTATCTGTTGAAACACCAATTACGTTCACAGATGCATTGTTGTAACGAGCGATATCGTCTCTTACTGAACAAAGTTCTTTTGTACATACACCTGTAAAGGCTGCTGGAAAAAACAAAAACAATGTTGCTTTTCCACTGATTGTTTCATTCGTAATTTCCTGTTTGTCGGAATCAAACATTTTGAATTCCGGCAATTTTGATCCTACTGTTAATTGCATTTGATTTACTTTTTTAATGATTTGGTTTATTTGTTAGTTGAACAAGCCTAGAGGCCATTTTGTTTTGCCTGATTCCAGAATACATCCATTTCAGTCAATGATAAATGATCGAAAGAAAGATTGTTTTCCTTTAGTTTTTCTTCCATGAATTGAAAGCGTCGGATGAACTTTTTATTTGTTCTTTCTAATGCTTCCTCAGGATTTATATTTTTAAAGCGTGCATAATTAACGAGAGCAAACAACAAATCGCCAAATTCATCTTCAGCTTTCTGTTGATCACCTTTGTCAACCTCTACTTTAAATTCGTGTAACTCCTCCTCTACTTTTTCAAAAACCTGCTCATCTTTCTCCCAATCGAAGCCCACAGCACGCGCTTTTTCTTGAATACGCATCGATTTTATTAATGCAGGTAATGAAGTTGGAACACCTCCTAAGACCGATTTATTCCCCTCTTTTAACTTTAGCTTCTCCCAGTTCTGACTCACTTCGGCCGCATCTTGCACTTTTACGTCGCCGTAGATATGAGGATGGCGATGAATTAACTTTTCACAAATTCCATTGAGGACATCAGCAATATCAAAATCGTTGGTCTCAGAGGCGATTTTTGAATAAAACACCATGTGCAAAATAATATCCCCTAATTCTTTCTTCACCTCTTGAATATCATCTTCCATAATGGCATCCGTCAACTCATAGACCTCTTCAATGGTAAGATGACGTAATGTTTGCATCGTCTGCTTCTTATCCCAGGGACATTGCGAACGAAGGTCATCCATAATATTTAACAACCTCTCAAACGCTGCCTTTTTATCTTCCATTGTATGCATGCAACAAAGGTAATAATTAACTGAATAGTTGTAATTTCGTTGTCTCAATCTATGAAGCGGTTTTTATTCATTTCAGTTCTGGTTTTTGCAGCAATTAGCAGTAATGGTCAGTCCATTAAGGATTGGACCTTTACCGCAAAAATTGGAGATGGTTTTATTGTAGCCCACCGTCCATCAGTTGTTCATGTACTGCAAAAGCATTCGCGCAGTTTTGAATTAGACTTTACGAAGACCACTTCGAGAAAAAAAGGATGGGAAGAATTATACAATTACCCAGAGGTTGGCTTCGGTTATCAATATTTTAATCTCGGAAATCCGCAGGAGTTAGGAACGGCACAAGGCCTATTCGGACTAGTTAAATTCAAACTTTTCAACCATAAAACAAACTGTTTTAAAACCCACTTAGGAATAGGCATAGGCTACGTATCCAAAACATTTAACATCACGGATAATTACAAAAACCTATTAGTTGGCTCTCATATTAATGCAACGATTACCACTGGAATTGAATATCAAATTCAATTAAGTAAAAAAACAGAGTTTACAAGTGGCATTAATCTAACTCACTATAGCAATGGAGGAAGCAATGTGCCGAATATGGGTATTAACCTCGCCATGCTGAATGTAGGATTAGTTTATCACCTGAATGATATTAGTCAACCAACAAAAGATACATTGAGTCTTAATAGAGAGAAATCTTTTGAAGTAGTAGTTGCTGGTGGAATAAAACAAATCTACCCTCCGAACAGTCCTAAATACGGCGTTGGAATTTTTACAACTGATTACCTATGGCCAATAAAAAAGAAATCTCTTTTCACCATTGGAACAGATGCTTTTTTTGATGGATCTCACCATGCATTTCTGAAGCAAGATTCTGTCATTACAGATGGCATTGATGGAGTTATGAGAGCTGGAATTCATTTAGGATACGGATTAAAGGTAGGTAAATGTACAGGGATTTTACAAACTGGTTATTATCTATACAATCCGCATGAAATTGACGGACGGATTTACAACACATTATCCATTCGTTATCACTTAAACGATCATTGGTTCGTGTGTTTTAATTTAAAATCGCATTATGCGCGAGCAGACTATTTTCAATATGGAATTGGATATCATTTATAGAAAACAATTTTTATTTGTGCTGCTTGTTATTCTTTCATTTACAAGCTGTGAAAAAATTTGCGACTGTGCGAAAGGCACAGGTGATATCGCATCAGAATTTAGATCAATTTCAAGCTTTCAGCAGTTGGAGCTTTACAACAATATTGATCTTGTTATTCATATAGACTCAACGCCTAAATTAAAAATCACTGCAGGGAAAAACTTGATTTCAGAAATCACAACCGACAATGATAATGGCATATTAAGAATTCGAAATAAAAACAACTGCAATTGGGTCAGAGATTTTAATACAAGCATTGTTGTTGAAGTATGGACACCATCTCTAAACTATCTGATGGCCAAAGATGCAACAGGAGACATTTATCTGGAGGATTCGCTTTACTGCAATGGATTTTATTTCGATAGTTTTAGCAGTACAGGTCAGTTTCATTTTAAGTTAAAAGGACCAGAAGCCCATTTGAATATCAATAATGGTCCTGCTGATATTTCAGCAATTGGCAAAGTCGACAACTTTTATTTGTATGGTGCGGGTTATGGCAGGTTAGATTGTGTAAATTTGCACTCCGATTACGTTTTCGTTACCAACAGAGGGACAAACAACTGTTATGTAAATGCACAACAGTTAATCGATGCAAGCATCTTCGGAACTGGAAATATTTATTATCAAGGCAATCCAACGACGATAATAAAAAAAGAATTTGGACAAGGAAAATTAATCTCATTATAGCAAAGTGTTAGTACTTCAAAATATTTTATTCGAATTTGGTTCTCGCGTTTTATACAGCGATTTGAATTGGCATATTAAACCCAATGAAAAAATTGGACTTATCGGAGCAAACGGAACAGGTAAATCTACCCTATTACGTGTTATCAGTGGTGAATATAGTCCTTCAGGTGGAACCATCTCGAAAAGAAATGATCTGGTACTAGGATTCTTGAATCAAGATTTATTAAGCTACTTATCTGAAAAGTCGATTTTAGATGTTGCGATGGAAGCTTTTGAAAGAGCTAACGAATTACATCTCGAAATTGAAGAATGCTTGAAAGAGTTAGAGCATGATTACTCTGACTCCATACTTGATAGACTACACAAAGCACAAGTAGAATATGAAAATCTCGATGGTTATTCATTACAACATAAAGCCGAATCTATTTTAGAAGGTTTAGGTTTTACAACTGCTGATTTATCAAGACCATTAAAAGAATTTTCGGGTGGATGGAGAATGCGTGTTATGCTTGCTAAAACATTACTTCGCAAACCTAATTTATTATTACTCGATGAGCCTACCAATCACCTTGACTTACCTTCGATTCAGTGGCTGGAAGAATATTTAAAGCAATATGAAGGGACAGTAGTTATCGTGTCTCACGACCGTTATTTCCTTGATAAAATTGTAAATAGAATTGTAGAAATTGAACATCAAAAAATAACAATTTACACAGGCAACTACAGTTATTACCTCGAAGAAAAAGCTGAGCGACAAGAGCTACAAGCAAATCAGTTTAGAAATCAGGAAAAATACATCAAAGAACAAGAGCGATTCATTGAACGCTTTAAAGCCAAAGCATCAAAAGCGAGTGCGGCTCAGTCAAGAATGAAAGCACTTGAAAAGCTAGAAAGAGTTGAAGCTGTTGAAGGTCCTTCTGCTGCAATTAGAGTACGATTTGCAGTCGATAAAAACCCAGGAAGAGTTCTACAAAAATTGGAAATTGAAGACAAGCGCTACGGCAACCAACTAATTTTTCATAACGAACACGCAGAAGTTTCAAGAGGATATAAAATCGCATTTGTTGGTGCTAATGGGAAAGGAAAATCTACTTTACTCCGAATGTTATTTGGCTCTGAACAATTTGAAGGAAAAGCAGAACCAGGTTACAACGTAGTTACTTCCTTCTATGCTCAGCATCAGTTAGAGTCACTTAATAAAGAAAGCTCTGCTCTAGAAGAGTTACAGATTTTCGCACCCGAAGAATCGGATACTTACTTAAGATCTTTATTAGGCGCCTTCCTATTAAAAGGCGACGAAGTATTTAAGAAAATTAAAGTTTTATCTGGAGGAGAACGAGCACGTGTTGCTTTAGCAAAAACAATTCTTGCGAAAGCGAATTTCTTATTGCTCGATGAGCCTACCAATCACCTTGACATGCAAAGTGTGAATGTATTGGTGGATGTCCTTAACCGTTATGAAGGCTCTTATGTGGTAGTATCCCACGACCGTTACTTCTTATCGCGTATCGCTAATAAAATCTGGTATATCGAAGATCATTTGCTGAAAGAGTATCCAGGCACTTATGTTGAATTCGACCAATACATCGAATTGAAAAAGTCGAAAGAAAAAGAAAACGAAAAGACTAAAAATGCTTCAGCGAAGTTAGAGAAGAAAGAAGTTAAAGTTGAGCAGCCTGCTAACACATCCAACAAAAAAGAAAAGCAAAAGCTCGAGCAGAAAGCTAAAAAAATTGAAGAGCAAATCAATTCATTGAAGCAAAAGGTAGAAGAGCTAAATTTAAAAATGAGTCAACCAGATGTTTTAAAAGATGTTAATTCGGTTAAAGAATTACAAGGTAAAACAGGAGAAGTTGAAAGTGAAATAAAATCATTAACAGCTGAATGGGAATCTATCTACGAGCAACTACTATCAGAAGATTAATTACTGCTCTATCTGTAGCACTCCTCTTTTGCAGTCAATTGTTTGCACAAGTGGTGACATCCGATTCATTATTGTTCGAAAATAAAATATTCGACGAGTCATTTAAGACAATTATCTTTTCTAAACTAACTAATAATTTAAGTGAACCTGTTTTGACTTTAAACTCGAATGAAAAGTTAAAGCTGCAGTTTGATGATTTAAGCGAAGAATCAAAAGATTTGAGCTTTACATTTATCCATTATGATCGCGATGGAAAGAAAAGTATTCTTACAGAAAGCGACTATATCAGTGGATTTAATTTTGATCATATTCTTAATTATAAAAACTCATTCAACACCATTCAGAATTATTACCATTACGAGTTAACCATTCCTAATGAGAACATACAACCGATTATTTCAGGGAACTATCTTCTAGTTGTTTATGATAATTCAAATCCGGAGAAAATTTACTTAACCCAACGTTTCTGGATTACCGAAAACACAGCAACGCTTAGTACGAAAGTGCAAAGAGCCAACGATATTGAAATCAGAAATACCCATCAGGAATTAGATGTGAAAGTCAATATTGGAACTACCAAAATCAACAATCCTTACGAAGATAGTAAGCTTGTAATTGTCCAAAACAACAACTTCAAAAATGCTATAAGTACATTAAAACCTGTATTTATTGTCGATAAAGAATGGGATTACAACTACGACTTAGAAAACACATTTGAAGGTGGAAACGAATTCAGAAATTTTGATGTAAGAAGCATTAAATTTTTAACGCAATATATTGATCATATACAAATCGATTCACTTAATAAATTAACCAGTGTTTATTTGAAAAGAGTATGCTGTTTCAGATGATATCAATGGACGTTTTTTAATTAAAATTTATGAAGGAAGTGATGACGCCCTCGAAGCTGATTATGTTTACGTCAACTTTAATCTGCCCGTAATGGAAGCTTTCGATAGTGCGGAGGTGTTTTTATTTGGAGAGATCTCTAACTGGGAATTCAATCCGGCTTACAAGATGAATTACAACGAAGAAAATGGCTGTTATGATAAAACACTATTAGTTAAACAAGGCTATTATAACTACCTGTTCTTTGTGAAGGAAAAATCTTCCAATTTCCCCTCACCACTATTGGTTGAAGGCTCTCACTTCGAAACCAGAAACAATTATCAACTTTTCTTCTATTCGAGAGACATTGGCAGTCGTTACGATCGACTTTCAGGATACCTGGAAATTGAGAATTAATTTTTCACCCATCATAAAGGTCATTAACCTCTCATTTAATGCGCTTTGTCAAATTTTGACATGAGTAATTAATTTCCGCTATATTTTTGGATAACCTAAAAAGCCATTCATCCAACATGAATATATTTACAGAAGTAACAGCGGGGATAAAAGTAAGTGTAGAAACATTTTATCAACCAACACATAGTACTCCAGGATTCAGTCAATATGTTTTTGCTTATCGTATAACAATCACCAACGACAGCGAATACAACGTTCAACTAAAAAAGCGACATTGGCATATCATCGGATCAGACAATTCTCATAGAGAAGTAGAAGGAGAAGGTGTTGTTGGAGAACAACCATTTATTGCACCTGGTGAGACCTACCGATATGTATCGGGTTGTAATTTAAATACAGAAATAGGAAAAATGTACGGAACCTATCTCATGGAAAGAGTAACAGATAACAAACTCTTTTTTGTAAAAATCCCTGAGTTTAAAATGGTTGTTCCATCACGATTAAACTGACACTCAACAATCAGTTAACCAAGACCCCTGAAGCTAATCTCAGGGGTTAGTTTTTTCTACAATATTCACTGCAAACAATACCTGCTGCGACAGCCACATTTAAAGACTCTGCTTTGCTTGGCTTGTTGGAAGGACGCGGAATATGAATCCCTTGTGTGATGAATGAATTTAATACCGGATTTACGCCGCGACTTTCATTACCTAAAATCACAAAACTGGATTCAGCAAAATCAGCATTGTAAATATTTTCACCAGCTAAAAGAGTGGCATAAACGGGCCATTTATTTCCTGCCGCATTTTTAATTAAAACATCTGCTAGTGAAGTATAATGAATCTTAACATTAAAAACGCTTCCCATTGAAGACTGAATTACTTTAGGGTTGAACACATCGGCAGTATCAGGAGAACAAATTACGGATGCTATCCCGAACCAATCAGCAATACGAATGATAGTCCCCAGGTTGCCAGGATCTTGAATCTGATCTAATAGCAAGTGTAAGCCGTTAGAAAGTATATTTACTGGACCGTCCAAAGCTGGCATTTCTACAACGGCCATCACCTTATTCGGGGTTTGAAGTCCACTCACCCGCTCCATCTCTGCGTCTGATAATATTTCTAATGGCAATGATGTATGTTGATCTGGCGTCCAATTACTGGTTGCATAAAGCTGTCGTACTTTAAAATCCGACTTTAAAACCTCTGAAACCATTTTAGGTCCTTCCACTATAAACAAGCCTTCTTCGTTTCTGAATTTCTTTTGTTGAAGGGAACGTAAAAAACTTATGGTTGATTTAGAAGCCATTGAAATTTAATATTCGTTTAATATTGTATTTTTACAGCTGAAAATGAAGAGCCATAAAGACAATATTTACTTAGTTGTCATTTTATCTTTTTTATCGATTGTATTCCTTTCGGGATGCTCGGCCACCAAAAGTGTTCCTGATGGAAAGCACTTGCTTTGTAAAAATACAATTAAAACAGACAGACCCGAATTAAAAGAAAACTTTAATGCGGTTATCAAGCAAAAGCCTAACAGAAAAATTTTCGGATTCGTACGCTTTCATTTAAGTGTTTACAATTTTGCTTTTGGAGGAAAAGAAACAAAATTCAATCATTGGTTAAAAACTACTGTAGGCGAAGAACCCGTATTAGTTGATACTTCTAAAGTACGTAAATCGAGCGAGCAATTGCTCACCTTACTACAGAACAATGGATTTTTTAACGCTGTCGTTTCCGACTCAGTTGAATATTGGAAGAAAAAAGCATTTGTTTATTATATCCTACAGGGAAATGCGCCCTATACTTTTCTAAAGTTAAAATATGATATTAATGACTCGTTGGTGCGCCAGGTAGTATTACAAAACGACTCATTAACTGTAATTCATAAAGGTGATAATTACTCATCAGCGACCTTACAGAAAGAAAGAGATCGTATTACTTCATTGTTGCGCAACACAGGCTTCGCCGCTTTCAATTCACAGTACATTCGATTTGTTGTCGATACCGGATTTAAAACAAATCAAGCAGAAGTTACTATGCTGATTTCAAATCCGAATCCAACAGAAGAGCAAATTAAAAATGGTATTACTCCACAGCACCTACTAGGTGTAAACAAGCGCATAAGTGTAGATATGGATTACGAGCCTATCGATTTAAATCGTGTAGCGATTAACGATAGCGCTGTTTTTAATGATTATGTTTTTTATCCTAATCGCGATACGATATTCCTATATAAGTTTAATCGACTAACTGATCATATTTACATTCAGCCTAACTCGCTTTACTCACAAGAAAATATTGACTTAACCTACCAACGACTTGCTGATCTTGGTGTATTTCGATTTGTAAATATCAAATATGAGCAAATAGATGGATTAGATAGTCTTGGCAGAAATCAGTATCAATGTAAGATTATGCTTTCACCACAATACCGTCAGTCGTATAAATTTGAAGCAGAAGGAACGAACAGTGGTGGTAACTTAGGAATATCAGGAAGTTTCGTTTACCGAAATAAAAATGTATTTCGCGGAGCAGAACTATTGGAGTTTAAAATAAGAGGTGGATTAGAAATACAACGATCATTAACAACAGAAGAAAATCAGGCTTACAAATTCGGACTCTTCAATACCTTTGAATTTGGGCCTGAATTAAGTTTAAGTTTTCCAAGAGGATTATGGCCGTTCACCATTCGAAACTCGAGAAAAGTGAGTAACCCTATTACCTCCGTATCGATAGGTTATAATGTGCAAAGCAGACCAGAATACTTCCGCCGACTTGCGAACTTATCGTATTACTTTACAAAGAGAACATCAAAATACAATCGTTTTTACTTTTATCCTGCAGAGATTAACTATTTGAAAGTAGATTTAGATTCTGCATTCAACGAGCAATTATTATCTTACAACAATATCAACTTAATAAACTCTTATACTGATCAGCTAATTATCAACGGACGCTTTAGTTATTTGTATAATAACCAGATTGTAGGTAAGGCGGGCAACTTTACATTCTTCCGATTTAACGTTGAGTTTGCTGGTAATACACTTTCATTACTTCCGACTAATACTTATAAAATATCGGAATCTAATAGCCGATTAATTGGCAAAGTTCGTTATGCCCAATATGTGCGACCTGATTTTGACTTCCGATATTATTTAAATTTCAATAAAACATCTTCGTTAGTAACGAGATTAGTATCAGGAGTCGGATATGCCTATGGCAACTCTACATTAGTTCCGTTTGAGAAAGCCTTTTACGCCGGAGGGCCCAATGATATCAGAGCATGGAGATCGCGCTCATTAGGTCCTGGTTCGAATGTAACAACGGATTTATTCCAACAGTTTGGAGAATTTAAAATCACTGGTAATATTGAATACCGATTTAACCTTTATAAGTTTTTAAAAGGTGCGGTATTTACAGACTTAGGTAATATATGGTTATTGAATGATTCGGAAGATAAGCCAGGCTCTGGATTGAGTTTAAATACATTCGGAGATGAAATTGCGATTGGATCTGGTGTTGGCATCCGAAGTGACTTTACCTTCTTTATTTTTCGATTAGATGCAGCGGTAAAAATGAAAGATCCATCAAAACCTGTAGGTAGTCGTTGGATTGCAGGTGGTAATAACTTAACGGATGTTACTTTTAACTTCGGAATTGGATATCCTTTTTGATTTTATTGCATTTGCGTGATTGATTTTTTCGACTTTATCATTTAAAATCTTACAATGATTTTTAATTACATGTAGAAGATAATTACAAGTGAAATTCTATTTGCCTAGTGTGATTACAAGTTGATTTCCTTTCATTTCTTACAGTTTTCAAAACACATTATTCCTCCAAAACATCACAATGTAAGAATCCAACTATATTTTTAAAATCGTGGTTTTAGGCGAGGGTATTTTTACTGCATCAAATATTTCAAACCAATGCATAAAATATTACTTGTAGACGACCGCCCTGAAAACTTATACTCGCTTGAGAATATACTCGCGTATAGCATTAATACTACTTGATGTCCAAATGCCAGTAATGGATGGATTTGAAGTTGCTCATATGTTAAAGCAAACAAATAGAACGAAGAAAACTCCTATCCTATTTGTCACTGCTATCAGCAAGGAAAAGAAATACATGCTTAAAGGATATCAGGAAGGCTGCATAGATTATTTATTTAAGCCACTAGATGTAGATATTACACAAGCAAAAGTAAATACGCTATTAAAACTTCACGATCAACAACGTGAGCTGGAAATCAAAAATGCAGAGCTTGCAAAACTTAATCAAGAGAAAAATTATTTCCTTGGAGTAGCATCACATGATTTAAGAAATCCAATAGGTAATATCATTTCCTTGGTACATATTCTTGAGGATGAATTAGGAGATACATTATCATTGGAGATGAAAGAAATGCTTCAGATGATGCATGATTCAGGAAGAGATATGCTTGAACTATTAAACAACTTACTTGATGTTTCGAAAATAGAATCAGGCAAAATGAATCTTAATTTAAAGAATGATTCAATCGCAGGTATCATACAAAAATCAATTAATGATAATATCCGAACTGCAAACGCAAAATCAATTATACTTGATTACAATATAGGAGATAATATTCCGCAAGTAGCTTTCGACAAAATTCATTTGCAACAAGTATTAAATAATTTAATTTCTAACGCCATTAAGTTTTCGTTCGGAAATACGCATGTTGAAATCAACGTGATTAGAAAAGAAAGCGATGTTGTTATTTCAGTAAAAGATCAAGGACAAGGAATTCCGTCGAATGATATTCACAGAGTATTTCTTCCTTTTGCAAGAACAAGTGTAGCAAGTACAAATGGAGAAAAAAGTACTGGTCTTGGGCTTACCATCGCCAAGCGAATTGTAGAAGCACACGGCGGAAACATCTGGCTTAGCAGTGAAGTTGGAAAAGGCACTACCTTCTTCTTTAGCTTACCAATAAATGAATATAAGCGAGAATTAATCCCTCTCGAGTTTATAAAAAGATAGCTGTTTAATTTGAAATCAGGGCACCTCAAAAGGGTGCTCTTTTTTTTATGCACGCTCTAGAATCATTGCATACCCCTGCCCTACGCCAATACACATGGTCACCATTGCAAACTTCTTATTCCCTTCAGCTAATTGATGGGATGCAGAAAGTGCTATTCTTGCTCCGCTCATTCCTAATGGATGACCTAACGCTATCGCACCTCCGTTCGGATTAATACGACTATCATTGTCTGCCAAGCCCCAACTACGAATACATGCTAAGCTTTGTGCAGCAAATGCTTCATTCAACTCGATAATATCCATATCATCCCAGGTAAGTCCTGCATTTTTCAGTGCTTTATTTGCAGCTTCTACAGGACCGATTCCCATGATACGAGGTTCAACACCTGCAATACCAACTGAAACAATTCTACTTAATGCTTTTAGGTTATTCTTTTTCAAACCTTCTTCGGATTATTGCCGCTGCACCATCATTTAATCCGCTGGCATTACCTGCAGTAACGGTACCGTCTTTACGAAAACTAGGCTTTAACTTAGCAAGACCTTCCATAGAAGTAGAAGGTTTTATGAACTCGTCTGCAGTAAACAAAATCGGATCGCCTTTTCGCTGTGGAATTTCAACTGCTATGATTTCATTTTCAAATTTACCTGCCTTTTGCGCTGCTACTGCTTTCTGTTGCGACCATAAAGCAAATTGATCTTGATCCTCACGAGAAATGCTATCACGAACTGCAAGATTCTCTGCTGTTTCACCCATAGCATCCACACCAAACTTTTCTTTCATTAATGGATTAATAAATCGCCATCCGAAACTCGAATCGAACATTTGTGCATCGCGACCATAAGGTGTAGATGTTTTAGAAATCACCCAAGGGCCTCGAGTCATATGTTCTACTCCGCCAGCAATCATTAAATCTGCTTCACCTAACATCAATGAACGTCCGGCAGAAGCAATAGCTGATAATCCTGATGCACACAAACGATTGACAGTTTCTCCAGGAATTGATACAGGCAAGCCTGCAAGCAAAGTAGCCATACGAGCAATATTTCGATTGTCTTCACCAGCCTGATTTGCACAACCAATTATCACATCACCTACAGCTGAAAAATCAACACCATTATTTTTTTCTGCCAGCTTTCTTAAAACCAAGGCAGCTAAATCATCTGCACGAACAGGAGCTAGCGTTCCACCAAAATTACCAATAGGTGTTCTAACACCATTAACTATGTATGCGTTCTTAATCATATTATTTTTCTTGAGGGAACCAGTCCTTTGATGTTCTGTAAACTACTCCTTTGAACAACGCAACTGTTTGTCCTTGTTCATTCGTTACAGTGATGGAATAAATTCCGATTTTATTTGTTAAACTTTTTTCTTCTGATGTAGCATAAATCACATCATCTTCTTTCAAAGAAACTGTATGTGATATAGAGGTTTCAACGGACACACTTTGACGACCATGTGAGTTAGATGAAAACGCTAAAGCACTATCGGCAAGCGAATAGGTAATTCCTCCATGAGCAATACCAAATCCGTTGAGCATTTCCTTTCTGATTTTCATTTTCAATTTACAAAAACCAGGAGCCACTTCTAATACTTCAATACCTAACCACTGACTAAACCAATCGTGGTCATACATTCTTGAAACAATTTTATTGGCTTGATTAGCTTCCATGAATGATTCTTATTAATTAAAAAAAGGATTTATTCTCTCTAACCATTTGGCGTAATAAAACAGATGCACGATAACGATCATCATGATACTCCACATACAGTGAATCCAACCTTTGGTCATTGATAAATCGATATCTTCTGCTGTAGCAATTTTATAATAAAGTGCATCCGCTGCTTCATTGATAAGCATTGCTAAAACACGAATAACTATTTCACTTGATAAATCATCATCCGTTTTTGCGGTTGGATTAATCGCATTTTCACTGTAATCGTAATAGCCTTTGCCGGTTTTTCTTCCTAATCGTCCCGACTCCACCATTTTCTTTTGAATTAAAGACGGACGAAAACGAGCATCGTAATAAAACTGCTTCCATACCGTTTCTGTCACCGTGTAATTGATATCATTTCCGATTAAATCCATCAATTCAAATGGTCCCATTTTAAATCCACCTTTCTCTCTCATTGCTGCATCAACAGTAGCCATGTCAGCAATTCCTTCT
>JBDKGQ010000065.1:0-6378 GCA_039798145.1 Bacteroidota bacterium | reverse complement strand
ATGAATGTTAATTCGGTACCACATACCTTTTTGTTTGATGGTAATGGAAAACTTGTTGCACAGCATAATAACTATTCTGCTGGTGATGAAGACAATCTGTTTGAAGAAATAAAAAAGCTTTCGGGTAAATAATTACTTAGAATTAAATAAATTCGGGGACTTAACAAAAGTTAGGTTCCCGTTTTTATTTTTGCACCTTAATTAATCACAATGAATAAACTATTACGAATTACAGTTGTGTGTTTGACTATGGTATCTGCAACGCAAATTGTAAATGCTCAGCAATCAAGCGTAATGTCGAACATCACAGGTAACTTTGAAGTCAACTCTCAATATTATCAACCTGACAGCGCTATACTTGCGCCAGATGTCCCAGAGAAATTATTAAGCAATGGATTCTTTAACCTTAATTATGAATCAGGAAATTTTAAGGCGGGATTACGATACGAAAGCTACTTAAATGCCTTACAGGGCTTTGACCCAAATTATCGAGGAAGTGGAATCACTTACCGATTTGCTCAATTTTCGAAAGATGAAATAACCATCACAGCAGGTAATTTTTATGATCAGTTTGGTAACGGATTAATCTTTAGAAGTTATGAAGAACGTGCATTAGGAGTGGACAATGCAATGGATGGATTACATATTAAGTACAACCCTTACAAAGGAATTATTCTTAAAGGATTTGTAGCTGAACAACGAAATTTCTTTGCTAAAGGTCCTGGAATTGTAAGAGGTTTTGATGGCGACTTACAATTGAATGATGCAATTGATTCGTGGGCTGATAAAAAACTTCGGTTAGGCGTTGGAGGTAGTTTTGTGAGTAAATATCAAAAAGATAATAGTCCTACCCGAATTCTCCCTGAAAATGTAGGATCATACGCCTTCAGAACAAACATCGGTTATGGTAGTTGGTTAGTTAATGCTGAATATGCAAACAAAATTAATGACCCATCAATTGTCAATAATTTCATTTACAAAAATGGAGAAGCCTTATTGTTAAATATTAACTATGCTAAGAAAGGATTCGGTGCGCAGGTATCTGGAAAGCGAGTTGACAATATGAATTATCGTTCAGACAGAGGTGCAACAGGAAACAGTTTGTTCATCAATTATCTTCCTGCTATCAATAAGCAGTTAACTTATCGTTTAAGCACGTTATATCCTTTCGCCACACAACCTAATGGTGAAATGGGCGCAGCTGGTGAAATATATATTAACTGCAAACCTGAAAGTGCTTTGGGTGGTAAATACGGAACCAAGTTAAGTTTATCTGCTTCCGCTGTTAATGATATAAAGCGTACAGCTTTAAGCAATGATACATTAGGATATGCATCTGACTTTTTTGCAATAGGCGACAATCGTTATTATCAAGATGTAAATTTTGAGCTTACGAAGAAGTTATCGAAGAACGACAAATTAATTTTAACGTATATCTATCAGATATATGACAAAAATGTGATTGAAGGAAAAATTGGCGAAAAGCAAGTCACATCACATATAGCTGTAGTAGATTATTTGCACAAGTTCGATTCGAAACATAGTTTACGTACAGAAATACAACATTTACAAACAGCAGAAGACAAAAAGAATTGGGCAATGCTTTTAGTAGAATATAGTGTATCGCCTAAATGGATAATTACTGCGTTCGACGAATGGAATTATGGTAATGAAGACCCTGATCATCGTTTTCATTATTACAATGCGAGCATGGTTTATACAAAAGGACCAACACGCATTGGACTAGGATATGCTCGTCAGCGTGCAGGATTATTATGCGTTGGAGGTGTATGTAGATTTGTACCTGCCAGCAACGGATTTAATGTAACAGTAACAAGTAGATTTTAATATTATGATAAAACATTTGAAATTATTTACGCTTTGCACTTTATTTATTTTAGGTTTCTTTTTCTTCGGATGCGATAAAATTGAAGGACCTTATGGAGTAAGCAACGGCACTACGCCTACAGATACAACTACCGATACCATTGTAAGAAAAGTTTTATTAGAAGACTTCACAGGTCATACATGCCAGGCTTGTCCTGCATCACATGCAGAAGCAAAACGATTACATGATATCTACGGTGATCAATTAGTGGTATTAAGTGTACATGCAGGTTTTTTCGCATGGCCACAAAATGCCCCATATCAAAATAATTTTCAAACCACAGAAGGAACAGCTATCGCGACCGATTTTAATGTGATTAATTTAAACTTCCCGAAAGGAATGGTTAATCGTTTATACAAACCAGCAACATCATCTCAATATATTTTCGATTGGCCAGATTGGGAAACAACTATTGATACCATTTTACAACGACCTGCCGATGCTGGAATTGATATTACTAATACGTTTAATGCTTCAGACAGTATGATGACTGCTACGATTGATATCAAAATGGTGAATGATTATGCAAATCCAATTAACCTTGCAGTTTACTTTGCGGAAGATAGTATCGTTTCGCCTCAGAAAAATGGAAGCGTTGATGTGTTAGATTATATTCATCGTCATGTTTTGAGAGGATCTTTCTCAGGTACTTTTGGAGAAACAGTTGGAAATAGCGCAACGGCTGGTCAGGAAATAAACAGAACTTACTCTACTAAATTAAAGCCTACTAATGCGAATGTAAATCAGGTTTATATATATGCTATACTTTTTGATAATGTTACTCGTGAAGTTATTCAAGTAGAAGAAAAGAAACTGATTCCTTAATTATAATTAACAAATTAAAATGATAAGCCTCTTCAACCGAAGGGGCTTTTTTTATAATTAACAAAAGGCTGTTAATTGCTAAACGTTTGTAAACGGATAATTGGGTTTTGCGAAAATAGTTTTGTCCCATCAGTTCATCAATTTAAATATCCTTTCAAAAAACAAAAACATGAAAAAACAAATCTTAACACTGATCATGATGCTATCAATCATGAACACGCTTCCAACAAATGCAGAAGCAACAAATCAAACAACAACTTGTGTTCGTCCTCCGAAAATTCACATTGTAATTGTAATGGGCAAGCCAAAATATGATTGCGAAGTGTATCCTGGAATTTGCGTATTTCTTTATGGTACATTTGATAGAACAAATCCATTATCAGCAGGCACCTATGTATCTTACGAAAACAATTCACTGCAAATAGAAATTATGAAAAATGAGATCAGTGAGGCATTAAATAAAAAACTGCAGGAAGATTCAATATTTGATTTAGAAAACGAATATGAAATTCCGGATGATATTAGCAGAGACTTAGGAAGCGACACGAATATTATATTAACTCCTGGTAGTTATGAAATACAAGATAACGGCGACAGTTATATGATGAATATACGCTGCCGATAAAATAATTTCAGGCCCGTAAGCTTGAGCTTTGTTGTTGTTACCCCCGGGGGCTGAGCCCGTAAGCTCTCCCCCTCCTTTATATAAATAAATATGAAAAACTCAGTTATCATTTTAGCAATGTTGTTATTTACCAGCTGCACTAAAATACTTATGCATGCTAACGGATTTAAAACACCGCGTTATGAATCAGCAGAAAGAATAAAATCATTTGCCAAATCGAATGAAATAAACGAAGAGAATATTGTCTTATTAAAAGATACTAATGAACTAAAAAAAACACTTCGACTATTTTCTAATTCTCCAGGAATCATCATTGCAGATTCAAGTTGGAATCGATTGAATTTTCAGAATAAAAAAGAAAATTGCTCAGCGCCAGTAGAGAATCTTTTAATGTATTTATGTGATATTCGTTCTAACACTGTTTTTTACAATGATTCTAATTTGACAAGAATTAAATCGTTGAGCCATTTTAATAAATCAAACGTTCACGAAATGAATGCTTCGTATTATATATTCTTTTTATGGAATGTTCCGATGGGCAAAAACATTAAAAAGGTTAAAGCATGGGAAAACATTTTAAAAGAACATGCTCCATGTCGTTATCAAACATTTTGGATTAATTGTGATTACATGGCCGATTGGTATCAAGTAAAGCCTGGTAAAAAAATCAGGTATCAACTAGAAAGAAAATAGTTTTATCAATAATTTCTTTTAACTGAACTATTTTAATGCATAGTTGTTTCGTAAATTAAGTGTTTAGCTTACCTTTGCGCCTCACAGCCAAAAGCTGAACAAAACACATTACAACTATGGCAAAAGATCGTTATCAAGCGCACGACTATTATTTAATGGATGAATTGCTTACGGATGAGCATAAATTAATCCGTGATGCAGCTCGCGAATGGGTTAAAAGAGATGTATCTCCAATTATTGAAGATTACGCTCAAAAAGCAGAATTCCCTACACAAATCATCAAAGGACTTTCTGAAATAGGAGCTTTTGGTCCATATATCCCTACCGAATATGGTGGCGGTGGTCTTGATCAAATCTCTTATGGTTTGATTATGCAGGAGATTGAAAGAGGTGATTCTGGCGTTCGCTCTACAGCATCGGTACAGAGTTCATTGGTAATGTATCCAATCTATACATTTGGTTCTGAGGAACAAAGAAAAAAATACCTACCTAAATTAGCTTCAGGAGAATGGATGGGATGCTTCGGCTTAACGGAGCCTGACCATGGGTCAAATCCTGCTGGAATGGTTACCAATTTTAAAGATGCGGGAGATCATGTCATTTTAAATGGCGCTAAAATGTGGATTTCAAATGCACCATTTGCAGACGTCGCAGTAGTTTGGGCGAAAGACGACAATGGTGATATCAGAGGGATTATTGTTGAGCGAGGAATGGAAGGATTCAGCACACCGGAGACTCATGGCAAATGGTCGTTACGTGCAAGTGCGACTGGGGAATTGGTTTTTGATAATGTGAAAGTTCCAAAGGAAAATATTCTACCCAATGTTAAAGGCCTTAAAGGACCTTTAAGTTGCTTGAACTCTGCGCGTTATGGTATTGCATGGGGTGCCATTGGTGCAGCATTAGATTGTTATGATACAGCTTTAAGATATTCTCAAGAGCGTAAACAGTTTGGTCGTCCGATTGGCGGATTTCAATTGCAGCAAAAGAAATTAGCTGAAATGATTACTGAAATCACGAAAGCTCAGTTATTAACCTGGAGATTAGGAGTATTGAAGAATGAGAATCGTGCTACACCAGCTCAGATTTCAATGGCGAAACGTAACAATGTAAACATGGCCATTCAGATTGCAAGAGAAGCTCGTCAGATGTTAGGTGGAATGGGAATTACAGGAGAATATCCGATTATGCGTCACATGATGAACCTTGAAAGTGTTATTACTTATGAAGGAACACATGATATTCACTTATTAATTACAGGAATGGATGTAACAGGATTTAATGCCTTTACATAATATTTCACTCTGATTTACACGATATTAATTTGATTTTTCAATGTGGTTGTAACCATTTATGATGAGTTCAGTTTAAGTCGTCAGTTTATTTATTGGGGTATTTAAATTTTTCATATGTTTGCCCCACAATTAAAAGGTCGTGTGGCCGAGCGGTTAGGCAGAGGTCTGCAAAACCTTGTACAGCGGTTCAAATCCGCTCGCGACCTCAGAAATCCCTGGTTGAATTCAACCGGGGATTTTTATTTTACAATAAGGGGCAAATCTCAAATGTCATTTTGGGTTGCTTAACAGGGATAATTTTAATCCGAATGGGCATTTTTTAATGAATGAAATCCCCTATTATTTTTCATCAAAAAAAAGCGGATTTTTACAAGGTAAATCGACTGATTTTTATTTACTTTGATGTCCCTTAAACAACCTTTACAAAATTACAACCTTACTAACTAGTTTATGAAAAAACTACTACTTGCAGTTTTCTGCTGCATCGGTGCATTTTTGATGACCACTCAAACTGCATCAGCAACCCACTTAATGGGAGGTAATATGACCTATGAGTATCTAGGACTTAATTCAGGTACTGGATTATACGACTATCGTGTTACATTAAAAATTTATCGTTTATGTGATCCAGGTAGTTCGGCATTACCAATTAGTACTTCGTTAGGAGCTTATCAAGACAATCCTGGAAATCCAGGCTTGAAGCAACGTATTGCATTAGCAACATTGAACTTGATTTCACAGCAATCAATCGTTCCTCCTAACGCTGGGGCTAGCTGTTCTTTTGCACCCAATGTTTGCGTTGAAGAAGGAGTTTATCAAACAACAATATCAGTTCCTGCCAACACTACAGGTTATTATTTCATGGCTGACCGTTGCTGTAGAAATAATAACATTGATAATTTAAGTAATCCCGGAGCAACTGGTCAAGCGTATTATGCTTATGCTCCAAATCCAACAATTGATAATAATTCACCAACATTCGCTGTACCTCCAGTTCCATTTATTTGTGCGAATGATACTGTAAGTATTTTAAATCAGGCAATCGATGTTGA
>JBDKGQ010000064.1:0-6397 GCA_039798145.1 Bacteroidota bacterium | reverse complement strand
AAATCACTCTTGTTAGAAAAGCAGTTATCAAAAGATAATATGAGTTTAGACCTTAGCGGAATTTCACCAGGTATTTATTTTGTCAGAATAACCGATCAGCATAAATCGGTTACTACACGACGATTTGTAAAAGAATAATTTTACGCTTTCGATTTTCTTTTTTGAAACCAAGCATCGATACTGTTCGAGCCTGAACCAATCATGGCTATTGCAACGAATGCCACTAAATATAAAAGCGAATGTTCTCTTTCTCCCAATGGATCACCAGCATGTGCTACAAATGCTGCAACAAACATGGTGATGATTGCGGGAATTGCAGCCACTCGAGTTTTAAATCCTACAATTAAAAACAGTGGAGCTACTACCTCACCAATCACAGCTAATACAAGCGATACTTCCGCACCAAGCCCTAAAAAATTCATAAACTTAATTTCTCCTCCTGCCATTAATTGTTCAAGTTTATGTTGGCCATTTAACAGCATTAAAGCAGGGATTCCTACTCTAAAAAGAGTATACCCGTAGTTTGATAGTTTATTGTTTTCCATATTTCAATAATAACAATTTATCTTCTTACTTGTTTCCATTTTTCTTCGATAAATTCACCGAAACTCATCGTCGAAATATCAGTAACTACTTCTTGACTTACATCTTGATTTTCGAACAAGCTATATTTCTGTTTAGCAAGAGTTGGAATTTTTGCATCATATGCCGGATAATAAAATAATACCGCCGACATTCTTTCTTTACCGCTTGAAACTACTCGATGTAAAGGAGAAATATATTCGCCATTGGTAAGCATCGAAAAATAATCGCCGCAATTAACAGTTAACGCACCCTCCATTGGCGGCACTTCTACCCATTCGTTATTATGAAATAATTCCAAGCCCGTAACATGATGCTCTTGTAAAATCAACGTGAGAAATCCCCAGTCGGTATGCGCACTCGAACCAATACGATTTTGTTGATCAGGAAAATTTTCATTGGCTTTGTGATATGGGAAATAATGAAAGAGACGCATCATTGAAATCGTATCTCCACCTATACAATAGTTGCCTAAATAGTTTTCGTCGTTAGCATAGCTGAGCGAGAATGCACCCGTAAGAGCTTCTGCTACATCAATCATTTTCGAGTAAAAATCCTCCATCGACGTGTTCCATCCAATGGGTAAATTATTTGACGCTGGCCAACGATTAATTCCTTGTAAAGTATTTTCAAGTGGTTTATCAGATGGCCATTTGCTACCATACGAAAAAGCTTCTTTCACTTCAAGCGCATCGGAGCCACTCTCTTCTCCCATGCCTATATAACCACGTGCAATCCCTTGTTTCGAAATTTTGATTGCATTTTTTTCTTCGGATGAAAGATCAAAAAACGCTTTCATGTTTTGAAGAATATTGCTTTCATCTATTCCATGATTGATTAAATAAAAAACCCCGAATGATTTACAGGCCTCGTGAATTTGCGCTGCGACTTTTGCTTTTTTAGCGGGATTATTACTTAGGAAAGGATGGAGATCGATGATTGGAATCATGGTATTTGACATAAAACCAAAACTATGGAAATTAATTTGAAAATTTGCCGATTCTCCGATTTCAGATAAGTCGAACAGGGGGCCACCGGGCCCCCTCCCGCGATAAAATTAGCGAGTAAAAAATCATTATTCGGTTATTAAGTATTTACAAACGTTTAATTTGAGGCGTCAACCATCCCTGCCTTGTACAATCATTGATCCCACTGAAATTAATTTCCATCGAATTCAAAAAAACGATTGCCTATCCAACTCAATTATTTAACTTTGACTCCCGGATTAAGGTCTGAATAGTTCGGGCTTCCCATTAAAAAATTTATTGTTATGAGTCTTTTAGTCATTGGAACGGTTGCGTTCGATGCCATTGAAACCCCATTTGGGAAAACAGATAAAATTATAGGTGGAGCTGCAACCTATATTTCCGTTTCTGCAAGTTATTTCAGAAATAAAATCAACCTTGTTTCGGTAGTTGGAGAAGATTTCCCTGAGGCAACCATCGACATGCTAAAAGGCAAAGGGATTAACACAGATGGTTTGCAAATTAAACAAGGCGAGAAGACGTTCTTCTGGTCAGGGAAGTATCATGCTGACATGAACACACGTGATACGATGGATACACAACTAAATGTGTTGAGCAACTTCGATCCTATCATCCCTGAATCATATCAAGATTGTGAGTATTTGATGTTAGGTAACCTAATGCCAAGCTTACAACAAAAGGTAATCAAAGGCTTAAGAAATCGTCCGAAGTTAATCGTAATGGATACGATGAATTTCTGGATGGAAGTCGCGTTGAATGATTTATTAGAAACAATGAAATTAGTTGATGTTTTAACCATCAACGACGAAGAAGCAAGATTATTAACTGGAGAATATTCATTAGTAAAAGCTGCTCGTAAAATTTTAACGATGGGACCTAAATACCTTATCATTAAAAAAGGAGAGCATGGTGCATTATTATTCCATGAGAAAGAAGTATTCTTCGCACCTGCGTTACCGTTAGAAGAAGTATTTGACCCAACAGGAGCTGGTGATACGTTTGCTGGTGGATTCATCGGTTACATCACATCAACAGGAGATACTTCATTTGAAAACATGAAGCGTGCTGTTATCCACGGATCAGCAATGGCTTCTTTCTGCGTAGAGAAATTCGGATTAGAAAGAATCGAAGGTTTATCAGAAGGAGAAATTGACGAACGTATTCAGGAGTTCATTAACCTGGTACAATTTGAGATTACATTAGTGTAATCTTACTTTATAAAAACTAAAGGGGCTAATCGAAAGACTAGCCCCTTTTTTTATTCTAATGAAATTACTTTTTAATAAAAATATATCCCCCCTTTGTTGCACCCCAAACTTGTTTATCGTTGGCATCAAAACCTTGATCCCACGAAATAAGTTCTCCCTTTTTCAAAGTAATCTTTGTGGTTGCATATTTAGCACCTCGTAAATCTGAAGGACAACTACGACCATCAGTGCCTCCAGAAAAAACACCATTATTATTTTTCAATGTAACAGTGCAGCCATCTTTTAATTCAAGACTATCGAATGATAGTTTCTCTAGTTTTGATTTATCATTTTGTAAACCTGCATACGTCAATGCATTTTTAATGGTATAAATATCACTCGTAAAAGTGTTTTTCCCAGAATGTTGTAAATGGTAAACACGTTGGCGATAAGGCTTATCTAATTTTGTCGCCATTGCTTGTTCTACATACATCCATTTCCCATCCGTTCTATTGGTCCAAATTGGAAGCATAACTAAACTGATATTAAAATAGCTAGTATCTTCTTTTGATTGCAATTCACTACTAAAACTTCCACTTAAAAGTTGTTCCAGCTGATTTAATTCTTTATCAGCATTTGTCACTGTTGATTTTTTAACAGATGAACAAGCAGCTAAAAATAGCACCGAAAAAATTATTACTCTATTCATTTTACTTTGCTGCATATAGTTCATTCACTGTATCCCAATTAATGGTGTTAAACCACGTAGTGATATAATCCACTCGCTTATTCTGATACTTTAAATAGTATGCATGCTCCCAAACATCCAACGCTAAAACAGGCTTTCCTTTCAATTCAGAAACATCCATGAGTGGATTATCCTGATTAGGAGTTGAACCAATATCTAACTTCCCATCACGTAAAACCATCCATGCCCATCCAGAACCAAAACGTGATTTTGCCGCTTCTGAAAATTTCAATTTCATTGCATCAAAACTACCAAATGAATTATTGATAGCTTCAAATACAGGTCCTTTCGGAAGTCCTTCCCCGTTAGGTTGCATCAAACGCCAGAATAGAGAGTGATTATAATGTCCTCCACCATTATTTCGTACAGCTGCTGGATATTTAGAAATATTAGCTAACAATTCTTCAATAGAACCTGCTTTGATCTTATTATCTGCACATGCTTTATTCAAATTATCAACGTATGCTTTATGATGACGAGAATAATGAATCTCCATAGTTAAAGCATCGATATGTGGCTCTAATGCTTTGAAATCATAAGGCAACTTTGGTAATGAAAACTGTGTTTCATTTTCGATTTTTTCTGCCAGTGATTCAACTGATGATAATTGAGAGGCCACCACTAATCCAGCAGTTGCTAATCCTGATTTCTTTAAAAAATTACGACGATCCATAGCGTTTTGTTTATACTAACTGAATTAATACCTGATTCTTTTCTACTGCCTGTCCTGTTTTTACCATTATCTTTTTAACGGTAGCATCTGCAACAGCCTTCAATGCATTTTCCATTTTCATTGCTTCTAAAATAAGCAATACATCACCCTTCTTGATAACGTCACCTTCAGCAACCGGAATGTTTACTACTAAACCAGGCATCGGAGCTTTTAAATCGCCAATCTTCTGTGAAGAGGCTGCATCCATCCCCAATTTTTTAAGTAACTCATCGTATTTATCTTCCAGCTGAATTTCTACCACCTTCCCGTTCATCTTAAGCTGATGCTTTTTACTTTTTGCGTCTGAAATCAACACTTCTACATTCATGCTCTCTCCATTATAAATAATATTATATGAGTAGGGCCCGACTTGCTTTACATCACCATTAAATAGTTTATCATTGATCGAAATTGCTCCACCTGTCTTTTCTTCAACAGTAATTGTGTTTGCCTTATTGATAATTGCTTTCATACCACAAATTTACTCAAATTATGTAATTAAAAACCGAGGCTTTCAACCAGTATGCGTTTATAAAACGATGAGAAAACCTTTTAAACAACCTTATTCCTCCCTATTTTTACGGAAATGAATATCAGCAATCGTTTATTAGGCTACTTTTTAGTGATAACACTTTTTGTTATCGCTGCTATTTCAATAGAAGCCAATAAACAAGATGAAAATCATAAAGCAGAAGCTGATAAATCTATAATAGAAAACGTTTTAAAGAGTAAGATTGATAGCGTAAAAACTTTTGAAAGCGCTTTTAATGATTGCCTAAAAGAATCAGTTTTAAATAATAGAACAGCTAATAATTACTTTCAGAAAAAAATACTTCCCGTTGGCGCTAGTGTGTTTGTTTTTGCTGATAACGAAATTATTTTTTGGTCGGATAATAAATGTCCGATTGATAGCACCAACTATCGAATATTATTAGATGAAAAAATCAATAGAATTGGCAATGGATATTATTTCATCAATAAAGTTACGCAGCCTGATAAAGCACGACAAATAGTTTATTGTCTTTTTATTCGTTACGATTTCAATATTCAAAATCAATATCTAGAAAATAATTACAATTCTAATTTGCAGCTATGCAGTCATCATGAGTTTTCAATCGCTGCGGAACCAAATACTACCGCCATTAACTATGATGGACATCCCATATTCTATATTTCTACCATAGATAGCGATGATGCACATAACAAGTCGATAATTGTTTTTATCCTTTATTTATTTGCTTATTTGCTTTTAAATGTTGCTATCATCGATTTATCATTTGTTCTTGGAAAGAAAAGTGGAATAGCAGGAATATTTCCGGTAATCGCACTCTTTTTTATTCGTTATTTAATGATTGAATACTCCTTTCCGGTTGCCTTTTACAATACCGATTTTTTTAGTCCTAAGTATTATGCAAGCTCAAGCTTTTTAAACTCTCCACTCGATTTATTTTTTGGAGTATTATGTTTGCTGAGTTTAATGGTGTATTTGTATTCGTTAGTTGTGAAGGAAAGCACTATTAAGTTTATTAATAAATGGGCTACTCTAAAACATGGTTTTTTATTGATTGTTTTACTCTTATGTTTTTCATATTCTTATGTGATTAATTATCTCCTCAACGGATTAATATTAAGCTCACAAATCTCATTTAACTTCAATAATATTTTTGAATTAGATCTTTACAGTCTGATTGGATTATTTGTTATTGGAATTGTTTTTTCTGGATTTTATTTTATCACAATAGCGACGACTTACTTTATAAAACAGTCGAAGTTCTCATTACAAATTGTACTTGCTAATTTATTTGGAGCTGCCATCATTTTCGGAATATTAAACTACACTTCTATTGTGTTTTCATTTTCTGAAGTGTTCAGTTATTATTCTTACTTGTTTTCTTTCCTGCTACTCTTATTTATTTTTTATACTCGTGTTTTTATTGGAAAAGATTATCGGCAAGAAGGAATCATTCTGATTGTTTTAGGATTTTCTATTTATGCGACCTATCAGATTTATTCATTCAATCAGATTAAAGAAAATGAAAGACAACGTTCTTTTGCAAATAAAATTCATTCTGAAAAGGATAATATCGCAGATTACTTTTTTGATGAAATAAAAAATAAAATAAAAGCAGATAATAATTTAATTGCACTAATTTCTAGCAATGGTAATTATGAGGATCTGAAC
>JBDKGQ010000063.1:0-8358 GCA_039798145.1 Bacteroidota bacterium | reverse complement strand
TTTCGACCCCGGAGAGTTGGCAGAGTGGTCGATTGCGGCAGTCTTGAAAACTGTTGACTGTAACAGGTCCGGGGGTTCGAATCCCTCACTCTCCGCCAAGTGACTGTCTAAAGAAGTCCAAAAGCGTCTAAATCAGTGGTTTAGGCGCTTTTTTGTTTTTGTTCTTTTCTTAAAATGTATCGGTTTGTCTATACTTTGGGTTTCTATCTGGGTTTCTTTTTTTAGAGGCCAAAAAAGAAACCAAGCAGTTAGACAGATTAAGACATAATAAGACTGAAAAACAAGCAATTACGCTAGCTTCTTTCGCCTTAGGGATGTAATTTTGTAATCACAAATGGGGGGCACAATTTTTAAAAATTGCGCCAAAATGGTTTCTAAAAAAGCAAACTTCTCGCTGGTCATTTACATCAGCAGAACAAAGACAAAACAGAACGGTGAAGTACCGGTTCTGATGAAAATCAACATCAATGGAGAACGTGCAGTTATGCAGCTCCAGCGAAGCATCCTTCCCGATCAATGGGATAATCAACGCAGCCGAGCAAGTGGTCGCTCCCATGCTGCTAATGAGTTTAACCAATACATTGATTCGGTCGTCACCAGGGCTCGTCAGAAGTATTCCGAGCTCATTACCATGCACGACACGGTTACGCCACAAATGCTCAGAGATGCGATCCTAGGCGTTAATACCGCCAAGGCAAAGATGATCGTTGAAATTTGGGAAGATCACATTGAAGGGCTTCGTAAGCTCATTGGCAAGGAAAGTACTTACGCTACTTGTCAGAAGTACACTGCGGCCAAGAATCACTTCCAAACCTTTTTGAAGCAGCGTTACAAGGTTGCTGATGTTCCTATCAAAGCCATTGACAATTACATGGTCACCGAGTTTGGATTGTACCTTAAAACGGAAAAGGGCTGCAATTACAACACGGCAAACAAGTTCCTTCAAAACCTTAAAAGGATCACCTACCGCTGCCTTCGTCATGGTTGGATTGTTAAGGATCCGTTTGCCGGAATCAGCTTGAAGATGAAGGAAGTTGATCGTCCTTATCTCACCGAGGAAGAGCTTCAAAAGCTGATGGAATTCAGCTCACCGTTTGACCGCTTAAATCGTGTGCGTGATTTTTTCATCTTCTCCTGCTTTACCGGTCTTGCTTATGCTGATGTAAAGAAACTCAAGCGATGCGAAATTGAAATCAACGAGGCCGGTTACTGGATAAAGACAAAGCGTAAAAAGACCGGTGGTCGTGCGAACATTCCTTTGCTACCGGTTCCGGTGAAGATCATCAACAAGTATGTTGACCTAGATATGCTCCAGGACAATGATCCAATATTGCCGTTACTAAGTAATCAGAAGATGAATGCGTACATCAAGGAAATTGCAGACCTGTGCGGAATTACCAAGAATCTTTCCTTCCATGTGGCTCGTCACACTTTTGCAACAACAGTAACGCTCACTAATGGAGTTCCTATCGAGAGCGTGAGTAAGATGCTAGGTCATAAGAACATCCAAAGCACCCAGCACTACGCTCGAATAGTAGATAAAAAAGTTGGTGATGATATGCACCTGCTCTCACAAAAAATAGAGAATCGATTATCACTCACTATTTAAAAATGAAACCCTGGCTAGTCCAGGGTTTTTTATTAGACATTTTAAGACATTTCAAGATTATGGATGGACAGTTTAAGATAAAATCATACGCCTATTGCGAATTGGCATTGCTATATTTTCCTAATAGTACAAAGAAAAGTGCGAGTGTTCAGCTTAGAAGGTGGATTAAGTTGAATACAAAGCTTATTCAAAAATTAAAGAACCATGGCTTCAAACCAGGACAACGACTATTTACTCCAAAACAAGTAGGGATAATAATTCAATACTTAGGAGAACCATAATTAGCAAAATTCCAGGCCCTATTCTAAATAAAATAATTAAATATCCGAGTCCTTAATCAACGACAAAACTTCAATCGATTTTCTCAAGGGATAAAACGGAAGTGTCGTCATCAATTGGTTGACTTCCTCTTCCGACTTGTCTTTGAAAATTAGGACTGCGCCATTTTTTGTTGGTCTTAAAAAAAGCTGTTCCAAAAAGCCTTCCTTTTTCCATTGGGCTACCACTTCGCGCTCATGCTGTAATATCTGAGGAAAATTAGCCGGAAGGTTTTCCAGATCAATGGTTAAGATAACAAGAATTCTATTCATCATTTTGAATTTAGTAGTTTGGATCTGAGTTCAGGAAAACGGTAAAAGGCAACTGCTAACATGAAGGCTTGAACGATGGAAGGTGCAACAATTGAAACACCATGTTCAAGATGCGAAGCGATAGCGCCACCCATGTAAGCTGCTAATAACAAGGTTCCGACAATTCCTGTTCGAGGAATAATAAAAAGAATAGCACATGCTAATTCCACAATGCCTAACATGGTATAGGTTTTAGCATCCAGCCCAAAGCCGGCTGCCATATTGATGGCTTCTTCGTTTGCAGCTAACTTTCCTGCAGCACTACCCAGGAATACAAAGGCTACTAACCCTGTTAATACCCAGTAGATGATTCGTTTTGTTTTTTCTGATTTCATGTGTAGATAATTTTATTGGTTTAAAAATGGATAATCGATATAGCCTTGGTCTTTTCCACCGTACATGGTTGCTCTGTCAGCTTGGTTCAATTCTGCATTGAGCTCAAAGCGTTTCGGTAAATCAGGATTGGCCAAAAACAAAGTTCCGTATGAAATCATTTTAGAGATTCCATTCTCTAACTCTGCTTCACCGGATTCTCGAGTGTAACCACAATTGGCAACGACAGGATGCTTGGATAATTTACCTAAAGCTGCAATGACATCAGTCGGGTATTGAGGAAACTCATCGGCAGGGAAAGGCACTTTCATTAAATGCAAATAAGCAAGTGGCAATGTATTCAGATGTTCGATCAACAAAGAGAATTGTTCCATCGGTTGCTTATGCGATATATTGTTATAAGTACTGGTAGGAGATAAGCGAATAGCTGCTTTGTTTGCACCGACAGCATCAACAATGGCATTCATTACTTCGACAACAAAACGATTTTGATTTTCTATACTGCCTCCATAATGATCTTCTCGCTGATTGGAACTATCTGCCAAAAACTGATTCGGTAAATAGCCAAATGCAGCATGCAGTTCAACGCCATCAAAGCCTGCTTCAATGGCATTACAAGCAGCTTGTTTGTAATCCTGTATGATCTGCTGAATTTCTTCAATGGTGAGTGCATGTGGCGTTTCATAATCCTTCATTCCTTCCATGGTAAAATGCTGTTGCCCTTGAATGCCAATAGCAGAGGGCGCAACAGGCAATGATCCATTCTTCACTAACGAATGTCCAACACGACCGGTATGCCAAAGTTGAGCATAAATAGTTCCGCCATTTTCATGTACAGCTTGCGTTACTTTTTTCCAGGCCTGAATCTGTTCCTGTGTGTAGATTCCCGGTGTTAATGGACTTCCGCTGGCTTGTTTACTGATATTTATTGCTTCGCTGATAATCAGTCCGGCTGAAGCTCGTTGGGTATAATACAATACGGTTGATTCACCAACTACTCCATCCATGCTGGCACGAGAGCGTGTCATCGGAGCCATGGCCATACTGTTTTTGAGCATTATGTCACCAATTTTTATCGGGTCTAATAGTTTCATTTTCTTTGTTTTTTAAAATTGAGTTGCAAACCTACATTTAATACTTTACTTTTGAAAGTAGTTACACGATTGTATAGTAGTAACCTAAGGTAAAGCAATGAATAAAATCAGCTTGTTATGGCGAAAAATAAAATAGAAAAAATTCAGAAGGCCTGTACGCTAAAGGATGTTTTGGATGTTATAGGCGGCAAGTGGTCAATGCCTATCATTTATAACTTGTCGAAAGGCAAGATGCGATTCAAAGAAATTGAAAGAACGATTGAAGGCATAAACACTAGAATGCTAGTGAAAGAATTGAAAAATTTAGAGGCGAATGGAATTATTACGCGCGAAGTATTTGCTACGGTTCCACCTACTGTAGAATATGCACTCACAAAAAAGGGAGATAAGCTCTTGCCCAGTATCAAATCCCTTCATCAATGGGGCTTGGAGTATGCAGTTTAAGAAAAATATGATCTCAATAGCTTAATTGTTTGACCGGAACTCCAGTGGCGTCTTTCCTGTTTTTTGCTTAAATAATCTGCTGAAGTATTGCGGATATTCAAATCCTAAAGAGTACGCTATTTCACTAACAGATTGATTTGTTTGCAATAGGATATTCTTTGCCTGTTCAATAACAAAGTAATGAATGTGATCTTGCGCATTTAAACCTGTTTCTCTTTTAAGTAAATCGCTCAAATAGCTCGGAGATAAATTCACTCTGTTTGCGATATCCTTCACAGACGGCATTCCATCATTTCTTTTTTCTTCACTTTCAAAATAATCTTTCAAAATGCTTTCAACTTTTGTCACAATATCAATGTTTGCACTTTTGCGTGTAATAAACTGTCGCCCATAATATCGAGAGCAATAATTTAGCAGTAACTCAATGTTTGAAACCATCAATACCTGACTGTAACTATCAATATTCTGAGTTAGTTCTACTTGAATTTTTAGAATGCAATCATAAAGTAATTGTTTCTCCTTATCAGAAAGGTGTAAGGCTTCAGAAATAGCATAAGAAAAGAAAGAAAAATCCTTCATTTTATGTCCTAAAGATGTTCCTCTAATCAAATCAGGATGAAAAAACAAACCCCAGCCCATCATATCTTCCTTCACCTCAATATCATTATCAATAGTAATTACATGATTGGGAGCAATGCAAACAAGGCTTCCATCTTGAAAGTCCAGAGTTTTCCTTCCGTATCGAATGTGATTCCTGCAATAGTTTTTAAACATAATTGAATAAAAATCAGTCTTAATTCTGATTTCATCTTTTGTATGTTCAATCACCTTGCTGAAATCCACTATGGCAATTAAGGGATGTTCAGCATACCCTAAATTCAAAAATCGATATAGATCTGATATCGTCTTTAAATGTAAAATATCATTCATTTACGATCCTATTTAGATGTTCTATGTAAGCAAAACCTCGCCTTTCTGCAAAGTAATCTAGTGTCAAAACTGTACTTGCTTGTAGTAATAGTCCTAATCCCAAACCTCTCCAAAAATCCAACCTAGCAAAAGCAAAATAAGTAATTATTCCTACTAATATAAGAGCTATTTCAGTATATCGAAATACAACAAAGTTCTTCATAACCTTTTCCATCCTTGGGATTTCAAGGGTTTTAATTTTGTTTGGTTCGTGTTTAATATAATTATTCACTCGAACGATGTCCTTGGGGCTTCGATAAATTAGCGTAACTCCCACAATTATTTCCAAAACAGAAACTAGAATGAATGGGATCGCAAATCCTTTCCAAAAAGAAGTCTCCTTAATTAGTATTAGATAAACGCCCAGTCCCAATCCCAATAATCCTAATACAAAGAAAAGGTAACTTTCAGCTCTCTCGCCGGTGAAGTATTTAATAACTGGATTCATTTTTTACAATTTGAAGAACTTTTTATTCATACTTACTATGAAATTATAACCAAGTAATTTGTTCATGAAATGATACATCTTAGCATCTTTACCGGCCATATATCGCAACTTGTTCTTACCGTCTGTTGCAGCTTCATAAATTACTTTAGTAACCACATCTGTTGTTGATGCGTTTTTGACCATTGACGGAAATACAGTGGTGATTTTAGCAACTATGTTATTGTACTCTTTTAGATTTTCGTCATGATTAAAATCAAATGAACGGCCAGCAAAATCAGTAGCTATTGCGCCAGGTTCTACTATTTTAACCTTACCGCCAATTTGCTCAATTTCATATCTTAAAGATTCAGATATACCTTCTACTGCGAACTTGGTGCCGTGATATAATGATCCTAGCGGAAATGTCATTTTGCCACCCATGGATGAAATATTAATAATAATTCCATTCTTATTTTGACGGAAATGCGGAAGTATTGCTCTAGTAACATCCAATAAGCCAATTACATTCGTATTGAACTGTCTCAAAATCCGTTCTCTAGGAAAGGATTCTAGTGGCCCATAAGCTCCATATCCGGCATTATTAAGAAGCACATCAATTTTCCCAAATTTCTCAATGCCTGTTTTAATTGCGTTATGAATTGAATCTAAATCCAATACATCCAAACGAGTTACTAAAATATTATTCAATTTATTTAACTCGGTTTCCTTTTCAGGATTTCGCATTGTGGCAATAACATTCCAACCTTTTGTCTGAAATAATTTAGCAGTCTCTTTTCCAATACCGCTACTTGCACCTGTAATTAATATAGTTTGCTTCCCAACTATTCCATGAGATTACGGATACAAAATCGGGTTCTTTGTATACGGAATCACTTTTTTTATAACCTACCTAAATTGCATTAAAGATTCATTGGTATTCAGTGGGAAACGACTGGAAACAACCGCCAACTCCCTCTCAGCACTTCTCCCGAATCTTGTCTCCACAAAAGGCAAGATTTATGAATCACCCACAAGATACCGGCGCATTTACCACAGTCTCAGGAATGATTGGTGGCGTGGTAAAAGCTATTTCCGTAAAGCCGGTAATGATGGCGATAACATTTGGCTCTCTGGCCAATGTGATGATCTATGCAGCTGCTTCTGCCGGCATAGGCTACATCGTAAAGAAAGCACTCGATAAGATTTCAGAGCGCATCAGTTCAAAGTTTAACCAAAATCAAAATTCAAAGACAGATGAATAAGGTTTTGGGCATAGGACTAATTGGTTTAGGAGCCTATGGGCTCATCAAATTGCTCCGCATGAAAAATGTGGGCGATTCCATTTCTACCAATTTGGTCAATCCCCGAATCCACAAAGTTACCCTTCAAGGTATTTCGTTTCGTACTGAGGTTGCCATCAACAACCCTACGAAGGATTCAGTAAAAATTACAAAACCGGTTGTTACGCTTTCCACCAACGGCAAGCTTCTTTCGCAGTCAAACTCGGAGAATAAAACCATCACCATTGAACCACTAAATGTATCACAGATTGACACGATTGAGCTGGTGATTGGCTGGACTACAATTGGAACTTTTGTAACCGGTATCCTGAAGAAAATCCCTCAGCTCATCGCTGCTTTCAAACCAGGAAGCACCAACGATATTGGGCAGATTCTCGGCATTCCTGTCGAGATGACTTTTTCGACTTACGCCAACGGCATCTTTTATCAATCAACGCCACAGAAAGTATTGTGATGCAGCTGGCTCGTACCATATCGCCCGATTTTGAAATCACTTCCGGACAAAGACGGATTCGTGACGGTAAACAATATGACCGTTACTTTCCGAAGCCGGATGAACGAGATCGCATCATCATCAAAGACGGTGAAGTAAGCGATACAGTGGAGCTTATGGAGAAAGTAGTACACAAGTACCTCACCGATACAGCTCGCATTGCTCCTCTACTCAGACGAAGCACCCTGGAAGAAACATGTAAGTCGATCTACGACTTCGTTTACAACAACATCCAGTATAAACTCGACAAGCGTGGACTGGAGCAGCTTCGCAGACCTGCTCGTTCCTGGGCAGAGCGCAGAACAGGTGTTGATTGCGACTGCATGAGCATTTTCATTAGCAGTATTCTAACCAATCTAAAAATTCCTCACAGCTTCCGCATTACTCGCTATTCTGCCGATCACTGGCAGCATGTGTATGTGATTGTTCCGGATAACAGAGGTGGATATATCAATATAGATGCGGTAGTCTCTCCCTATGGATACGAGAAACCTTTCACAGATAAAATGGATTATACCATGAGTTTAAATGGAATCAATGTCGCTGTGCTCAGCGGCTTAAATAGCGACCTGGACACCGTAGTAATGGGATCAGGTTTATCAGGCTCAGATTTAGGAGCTACTTCTGCAAAACAAGATTTGGACAGCATCTACCGTCACCTGGTAGCTACTCGAAAAAGCATTGCTGAAAATCCGAAAATGGTTAGTTCCATTGACGATCCGCAGGCACTTATCAAAATGCTTGACTATGCCATTCAGTATTTCTACACCGATAAGCGTGACGAAGCACTTGCTGTTTTAGAACAAAACGAGGCACAGCTCAATTTCAGAAATGGATTTTCCGGTTTGGGAGATGATGTTTTCGATCACGATGAGTATGCATTAAACGGTCCAGGAAAGAAAGGCTTTTTCAAGGGCATCAAGAATGCAGTTCAGAAAGTTGGCAAAGGCCTAAAGGAAGTCGGTAAAGCGGTTGTTCGCTTCAATCCGGTCTCTATTGCTGCCCGTGGTGGCTTTCTGGTAGCCATGAAAACGAACTTGGGTAAAATGGCTGCTAAAC